>NZ_JAUBSD010000013.1:0-88822 GCF_036704575.1 Microcoleus sp. K5-D4 | reverse complement strand
TACAATTATGAGTTAGCTTTCAGATCTAAAATTCAAAACCTTTAATTATAACATAGATTTTTTTTGCAAGAGGTCTATTCATACCGTGACTCAGCAAAGCCCAGAATCTATATCCCTCAATATGAAATCCGCCGAACAAAATAGTGGTTCCACAAGAGTCACACTTTTTCATACTGCGATTTCATAAAATTGAAGGAAGCCTTGATACACCTCTAGTTGAGCTTATTTACCAACACCCGCTGGCTGCTGACGGTTTCGCACTTCCAGAAAAATCAACAAAGCATTAACATCAGCCGGATTTACCCCACCAATTCTGGCAGCTTGGCCAATAGTCAGCGGTTTCACCTTAGCCAACTTTTCCCGCGATTCTTTGGAGAGAGTTGTAATTGCCATGTAATCTAAATCTGCGGGCAATTGTCGGCGTTCGTGTTTGGCAATGTCATCGATTTGATTTTGCTGTCTTTGCAGGTAGCCGGAATATTTGATGTCAATTTCTGCACCATCTTTTTCAGCCAACTTCAGAGTAGAATTGCCTAAGTTGTAGCGTTCCAAATCCACATAATGAAAGCCAGGACGACGCAACAAATCAGCCAGAGTAATTGAACCTTTAATCGCTTGTTGAGTGTCTGCAAAAATTGCCTTGCCTACTTCCTCGTGCTCTTTCACCCGCGTCGAGTACAAGCGTTCCTTCTCTGCCACAATATTAGCTTGTTTGCGATCGAACAACTCCCACCGGCGATCGTCAATCAAACCAATTTCCCGTCCCAGCGGCGTCAAGCGTTGGTCAGCATTGTCCGATCGCAATAATAGCCGATATTCCGATCGCGAAGTCAACATCCGGTAAGGTTCCCGCAAATCCTTCGTACACAAATCATCGATCAAAGTGCCGATATAACTTTGCTCGCGAGGAAACACAATCATCTCCTGATTTTTTGCAAACCTGGCTGCATTAATCCCCGCCACGAGCCCCTGTGCAGCCGCCTCCTCATATCCAGTTGTACCGTTCACCTGACCCGCGCAAAACAGCCCTTCAATCTTCTTAGTCATGAGTGTTGGAAAGCACTGAGTAGCCGGCAAATAATCGTACTCCACAGCATAAGCAGGGCGCATCATCTCGCACTTTTCCAAACCCGGAAGAGTCCGCAGCATTTGCAATTGCAAATTTTCCGGTAAACCAGTAGAAAATCCTTGGATATAAAGTTCAGGAATATCTCTACCTTCCGGTTCAATAAAAATCTGGTGACTTTCCTTATCGGCAAACCGTACAATCTTATCTTCAATACTCGGACAATAGCGCGGCCCCTTAGCATCAACCCAGCCGCCGTAGACTGGAGAAAGATGCAAATTGTCTCTAATTAACTGATGAGTAGCTGGCGTAGTTCGAGTCAAATAACAAGGCATTTGTTCGCGTTCTATCCAGACTTCTGGATCGAAACTAAACCAGCGAACCTCTGCATCTCCCGGCTGCGGTTCTAGGTTGGTATAATCCAGAGTACGCTTGTCAACTCTTGCCGGAGTTCCTGTTTTTAACCTGCCTGTTTCAAAGCCCAAACGATTGAGAGTTTCCGTCAATCCAACGGCGGCAAATTCTCCCGCACGTCCGGCGGGCATCGACTTATTGCCTACCCAAATTGTGCCACCTAAAAAAGTACCTGTGGTCAGAATTACTGCTTTGCATTCAAAGGCGACGCCGAAGTATGTTTCTACTCCGATAACTTCTTCGTTTTTGCCCAAAACTAAGTCTGTTACCATCGCTTCGCGGATGGTCAAATTCTCTTGATTTTCGACAATATTATTCATTACAGCGGCGTATTCCCGCTTGTCAGTTTGTGCTCGCAGGGCCCACACTGCGGGGCCTCTCGAAGCGTTGAGGACGCGCTTTTGTAAGTAGGTGCGATCGGCCATTTTGCCAATTTCCCCGCCTAACGCATCAACTTCGTTAGTGAGTTGGGTTTTAGCCGGGCCGCCGACAGCCGGATTGCAAGGTTGCCACGCAATTTTGTCGAGGTTGAGGGTGAGGAGAAGGGTGCGACAGCCGAGGCGAGAAGTGGCGAGGGCTGCTTCGCAGCCGGAGTGTCCGCCACCTACTACGATGATGTCGAAACTGTCTTGGAATGGAACTGGAGTTTGTGCGGTCATTCGATTTTAGATTTTAGATTTTAGATTTTAGATTTTAGATTTTAGATTGAATAGGTGACTCCACGGATTAATCTGGGGGCTTGTATCCTGGATGTTTGCGCTCAATATAAGCGCCGGTGAGAGATGGGGTTTTAGTCTTGTCTTTATTCTAGTATAACTTACAGGCTAAAAAACACTTATAATGTAACGCTTATGTCAAAAAGTTACCATCAGGCAAGATGACGATTTTATTTTATGTTGATGAAGGTGGCACTGGCTGGAAAGATATGGAGACAAATTTCTTTTTTTTAGCTAGCTTTGCTATCCATGTCCAGCACTGGTCACAAATGGATAGACAATTTTCAGCACTTAAAAAAGAGCTATTTAGTGGGAGGGAACCTGAAGACTGGGAACTTAAGGGGCGCGATATTTGGCAAGGTGTGGGTTCATTTAAGAATTTTCCAAGGAAATTTCGTCTTCAAGCGTTCAAGGAAGTTTCAGAAACTATGAGTCAGTTACCTTGCCATATCTTCGCTGTTCAAGTCAACAAAAAAAGATTGCGCGAAACCAGTGAAGATATTAAAGATGAAACTGGTTTGTATCGCTTAGCTTTCAATCAATTATTAGAGCAGCTAGATGCTTATCTAAAGCAATATAACGAAACTGGAATATTACTTATGGATTCGCGCTCAACTCAGCATACCAGTATTCAGGATGGGAGATTGCTCAAAGTGTATCGAGATTGGAAGTTACAAAAAAACTCTTCTAACTTTGTGGAACTACCTTTGTTTGGCTTCTCAGAATTTTACACGGGTTTGCAGCTAGCAGATTATGTGGTGTACTTGATCGATCGTTATTCAAAGGAAGCAGAGACAGCCAGTGGTCATACTGAATTGGAGGAAGCCTTCAATCTACTTGAGCCGAAAATGCAGTTGTTGAAAATTCCTATTCTCCAGTCTAAAATCCACTTTGAAGACCGCTAAAATGAAGGGTAAGTTTAAATGCGAATCCACGACTATAATAGCCGTGGATTTCGCCCTTACTGAGTGTTTAAAAGAACACTCTACGCCTTGGCAGGGCGTTGTTTTGTCAACCGGGGTATTGTTATAAAACATCTTTGTGTTTCAGCTTGACAGGCGCACGGTATCTCAACCGTACCATACCTCCCCGTGCAGTTCGGGGCACCTTGTCTCTGACAGGCGCACGGTATCTCAACCGTACCATACCTCCCCGTGCAGTTCGGGGCACCTGTCATTTAATACCATTATATAGTATATTAAAAGGTTTGGTAAAATATCGAACGATCATAATTGAGGCATATTAATCGAGATTAAGATGATGCGATCGACAGCAAGCGACTAAAAGAGCCAAATTACCACAACCTTGTTATCGCCACAATACACATTTGAATGGTTAGAACTTCCTGAACCAAGCGAGGCGCTGTGAGGAGTCTTCCTTCTCGAAATACTAGGAATTCCACTCGACTTGAAAAATCTAAGATTGGAAGTTTTGCCGATTAACCAGACCGAAACATATCTGACAATTAGGTAAATTTACCCCCAACAGCTTGCAGATTACCTACATCTTCTCTACTATTCCTTCGCCTAACGCGCCTTCGCGGTTCAATAAATTCCGTACTGTTGCAGTTTTGCGCTATGTTAGACAAAAAAATCTCAACAAGCGTACACAAGTGAAATACTTCTTCTTATCCGACGGCTGGAAAGTTGGGCGCGTCTGGGGCGTAGGTGGCGAGTGGAGTCACGCCGCCTGGAGGCGGCCGCCGGACATCAAACAGCTCAACCTCTGTCTTTTCGATCGCAACGAAAAAATGTGGCTCTACCGGGTAGAAGACGCTGTACTTATGGTAGAAGTCCAACCAGCAGTCCGTCCCGATCCCGCCGATCCCGCCAAAAATATCGGCAACGTTACCCTCACCAGACTGATCGATGCCGAGCAAGTCCTCGAACGCCTCGGGACGATCGCCGCCCGCTGCGAAATGGGCAACCCGCAACTAATGTAATGCTCAACATATTGCAATCGGTTCTAACACTCGATACACTTCTTTAAATAACTTTCATTTTTATGCCTCCACCTTTGAAGGTAGATGGCAGTCGGCAAAAGGCAGAGTTTAAACCCTGCAGGTAACTGCTGGGGATTCAGAATCTGATTTTTCCGTAAAAATAGACATCATCACTTACACCTTGGAGAACCGCAGTCAATGGGACTACCCTGGTATCGCGTACACACAGTCGTCTTAAATGACCCAGGCCGATTGATTTCTGTACACTTAATGCACACAGCCCTCGTGGCAGGTTGGGCCGGCTCAATGGCCCTTTATGAACTAGCAGTTTTTGATCCCACAGACCCAGTTCTGAACCCGATGTGGCGTCAAGGGATGTTCGTGTTGCCCTTCATGACTCGCTTGGGAGTTACGGGTTCTTGGGGCGGTTGGAGCATCACTGGCGAAGGTAACGTCGATCCTGGCTTCTGGTCCTTTGAAGGCGTCGCCGTCGCTCACATCGTCCTCTCGGGCCTGCTGTTCTTAGCAGCAGTTTGGCACTGGGTATTCTGGGACTTAGAACTTTTCAGAGACCCTCGCACCGGTGAACCAGCCCTCGACTTGCCAAAAATGTTTGGGATTCACCTGTTCCTCTCCGGCTTGCTCTGCTTCGGCTTCGGCGCATTTCACCTTTCGGGACTTTTTGGTCCGGGAATGTGGGTGTCCGACCCCTACGGCTTGACCGGTCACGTCCAGCCAGTGGCGCCTTCTTGGGGCCCTGAAGGCTTCGATCCGTTCAATCCGGGCGGCATCGTGGCTCACCACATTGCAGCGGGCGTAGTCGGCGTAATTGCCGGTTTGTTCCACTTGACAGTGCGGCCGCCGGAACGTCTTTACAAAGCCCTGCGGATGGGGAATATCGAAACTGTACTTTCTAGCAGTATCGCTGCCGTGTTCTTTGCAGCCTTTGTGGTTGCGGGTACGATGTGGTACGGTTCTGCTGCAACTCCGATCGAACTTTTTGGCCCGACTCGCTATCAGTGGGACAGTGGCTATTTCCAACAAGAAATCGATCGCAGAGCTCAAGCTAGCTTGGCCGGTGGCCAAAGCTTCCAAGAAGCTTACGAACAAATTCCAGAAAAATTGGCTTTCTACGACTACGTGGGCAACTCTCCTGCTAAAGGCGGTTTGTTCCGGGCCGGCGCGATGGTCAATGGCGACGGTATTGCTAAATCTTGGCTGGGCCATCCAGTATTTACTGACAGCGAAGGTCGGGTATTGTCGGTTCGCCGCCTCCCCAACTTCTTTGAAACTTTCCCAGTAATTTTGACGGACAAAGATGGGGTCGTTCGTGCTGACATCCCCTTCCGCCGTGCTGAATCAAAATACAGCTTTGAACAAAGCGGAGTTACCGTCAGCTTCTACGGCGGCGAACTTAACGGTCAAACCTTTAATAATCCTCTAGATGTTAAGAAGTTTGCTCGCGCTGCTCAAAAAGGTGAAGTGTTTGAATTCGATCGCGAAACCTTGAACTCTGACGGGGTGTTCCGCACTTCGACTCGCGGTTGGTTCACTTTCGGACACGTTTGCTTTGCTTTGCTATTCTTCTTCGGCCATATCTGGCACGGTTCTCGGACAATCTTCCGCGACGTGTTTGCTGGAGTTGAGGCTGACCTGGAAGAACAAGTCGAGTGGGGCCTGTTCCAAAAACTGGGCGACGTGACCACCAGAAGACAAGAACCTCTCTAAATTTCGCCAGCCTCTGGGTAGAGGGGAAACTTCCCCGCTACACAAAAACCCGGTTTCTTCAAGAAACCGGGTTTTTTTAGTTAATAATAAAACCAACAATTAAGATAAAATAATACGGCAAGGGAAGATAGGGAAAATTTAACATGGAAAGTGTTGCTTACATTTTGATTCTGGCTTTAGCTATAGGCGTACTATTTTTTGCGATCGCCTTTCGGGAACCTCCCCGGATTGGCAAATAATTAGCTATACGCCTCCAGCAAGTCCAAAATATCCTGAACCGGACTGCGGTTAGCCCGCATCATAAGTGATCCTCTTCGAGGGCTGCGCTAACGAATTTGGTGCGGGACTATTTTACCGCTGTTTGCTAAGTTATTTTTCTAGTCCAGCCATTCATCAGACCCCAGGCGGTTAGATGAATGGCAATTTGCTGGCAATGCCTGTTAAAATCAGCAATCATGCGCTGTTCCTCCTGCCAACACACAAATAGTCGCGTTCTAGAATCGCGTTCAGCCGAATCAGGTCAAAGCATCCGTCGGCGGCGTGAGTGTTTGAGCTGCCAGCACCGCTTCACAACTTACGAACGCATAGAATTTGTGCCGATTACGGTGATCAAGCGGGACGGCAAGCGCGAATCTTTTGACAGGTCAAAATTAGTTAGGGGATTGATTCGGGCCTGCGAAAAAACAGGTTTGTCTTCCGGGCATCTAGAAACCCTAGCCGAAGAAATTGAGGCGCAACTCCAAGGTCGATCGCTCCGAGAAATCGGCAGTTCAGAAATTGGGGAACTGGTGCTGTTGCACCTGCGGCCGCTCAGCGAAGTTGCTTATGTCCGTTTTGCCTCCGTATATCGCCAATTTCGAGGCATCCGAGATTTTGTAGATACCCTAAATCACCTTCAGAATCCCCTCAACGAAGCTGAAGTTACAGAAACAGGGACAAGTTTTGACGCAGATTTGCCGGATGCCGAAGCAGTCGATCGAGAAAGCCCAGCATCCTGCGCTACTCCCAGCTAAGCTCGCTTAAATTAATTTTAAACCAGTATGCGTGTAAGTTATAATAGTCTACTTGACTCGGAATGTTAAGATTAAACGTTTTAACACAGAGTATGGAGTAACAGTAATGGCAAGCGCTGGTGTGCAGTTGCACCTGGCAAAAGTTAGCAAAAACTGACTTTAGTAAAAGATTTTGAAAAAAGTTAATCGCTTTTTCACCAAAATCTCGAATATCTGCCGGCACAAACGAAAAACATGAAGGAGAGAAATCCTAGGAAACTATTCGCATGGTCAATCTCAAAACCACAGTCAAAGACATCGGCTTTACTCACGAAGATTTTGCAGCCCTACTTGATAAATATGACTATCACTTTAGCCCGGGCGATGTAGTAGCGGGTACAGTTTTTAGTATAGAACCCAGGGGCGCTCTGATTGATATCGGTGCTAAAACAGCAGCGTACATTCCCATTCAGGAAATGTCGATCAATCGAGTCGAAAGCCCAGAAGAGGTATTGCAATCAAACGAAACCAGAGAATTTTTCATTCTAACCGATGAAAATGAAGACGGACAATTAACCCTGTCCATTCGGCGCATCGAGTATATGCGGGCGTGGGAAAGAGTGCGACAACTGCAAGCAGAAGATGCCACAGTACGATCGCAAGTATTTGCCACCAACCGCGGCGGCGCACTCGTGAGAATAGAAGGCTTGCGAGGCTTTATTCCCGGTTCTCACATCAGTACCCGCAAACCGAAGGAAGAATTAGTCGCCGAAGAATTACCATTAAAATTCTTAGAGGTAGACGAAGACCGCAACCGCCTAGTGTTGAGTCATCGTCGCGCCTTAGTTGAGCGCAAGATGAACCGCCTCGAAGTCGGGGAAGTCGTCATCGGTACAGTACGCGGTATCAAGCCTTACGGTGCTTTTATCGACATCGGCGGCGTCAGCGGCTTGTTGCACATCTCGGAAATTTCACACGATCACATCGATACGCCTCATAGCGTCTTCAATGTCAACGACGAAGTGAAAGTGATGATCATTGACTTGGATGCCGAGAGGGGCCGGATTTCTCTCTCCACCAAGCAGTTGGAACCGGAACCGGGCGCGATGGTCAAAAATCGCGAATTGGTATACGAAAAAGCTGAGGAAATGGCAGCTAAGTTCCGCGAGAAAATGCTGGCTCAAAAGCAAGCTAAAGCAGGCATAGACATTCCTGTAGACTCCATCGATGGTGATGACCTCTCCGACGAAATACTCGACGAAGATGTACCCTCAGCAATGGAAGAGGATCTGCCGGAAGTAGCACTGGAAGCAGCACCTGAAGCAGCACCCGAAGCAGCACCCGAAGCAGTATTAGATGTAGAGGAAGAAATCCCTCCTGCGACGGAAGAATAACATCACAGTTAGTGTGATTAAAAGAGGGAAAATTCCCTCTTTTTTTTTTATTTATATCGCTCTGTGACTGTTGACTGTGAGTCAAAAAAATGAAAATTGCGCGAATTATTTGTGGGCAGCTTGATACGACTTTACGCCCTACGATGAAGCGCGGATTTGATATCATTTCGAGGCAGCGGGAATTGATATTCGTCATTAGTCATTAGTCATTAGTCGCTGCTGGGTGGTTGACAATTCCCAATTCCCAATTCCCAATTCCCAATTCCCAATTCCCAATTCCCGATTGTTAATTACCGAGATTTAAGATATTACTGTAGACCGATGCACCGATCGCACTTTGAATCAAAACAAGTGAGAGCGCGATCGATCTGCCTAAATAGGCATGGCCTTCATGGTGCTAATTTGTTAACCTTTATAAAGGTCCAGAGACATGGGCACAGGTGCAAACTCATCAGAAAGAATTCTCACGGCAGAACTAGCCAGACGAGAAAAGTATAAAACCAAATTATTATAAATTTCTTGCCCTGACGCTCAAAGGCAAGTGGATCATGAACATCGCACTATTAAAAGAAAAATTAGAACAGCTCAAAAAACGTCCCAATTCTAGCAAAGGAACGATCGACCAAATCGAAAACTGGTTAACCAGTTCCCACATTTTGCAGAGATTGAGAATTAATCCTTACTACGTAGCAGGCGATACAGTCAAGAATGTTAAAAAAATTACTTCCGAATTTCTGCACGGAGTGAAAGCTGGTGTCTTCGACTTGCACTGGGATATTCACTGTCCCCACTGCAACATGATTACAGAAGAATTTAAAGACTTGGCAGACACATCAGAAATGTCTTTTTGCCCGATGTGCGATCGCGAGTTTAAAATTGATTTGCTCGATCGCGTCGAAGTTACTTTTTCCCTGAACAAAGAAATCGAAGACCCGCAACTGCGGCCCGTCTGCGCTCCCCCTCCCGTACTCCAGAGCAAACTGCAACTGGTAACGCCTTTATACTGCACTGAATCCGAGACTGTCACCTTAGAAGAAGGTAGATACCGCTACTGTTGTCCCCTGACTTTAGCTAAAGGGATTTTAAAGGTTGAAGGGGAAGGAACAGAAGACATACAAGAAATTAAACTCCAGCAGTTGGCCGGCCCAGATTTTGACAAACAAGAGCTTGTCGTGCGTCCGGGAAAAGTCAAGATAGAATTAACTAATACCGAGCACAATTTGTCCGGGTTGATTTTGCATTCAGATGAATTGCCCGATGAACTGACAGTAGAAAAACTGCCCCTGCGGCTGTCAGGAATGCAACTGCTTCATCACCCGGATTATAAGCGTTTGTTCGGCGATCAAGTAATATCGGAAAGAGAGCGAGTCAAGATTCGGGCGATTACTATTATGTTTACTGATATTACTGGTTCTACCAGAATGTACGAAACACTGGGAGATACTAAAGCTTACAATATTGTGCGCGATCATTTTGAAATTTTCTTTGAGTCGATCGAGAAATTTGGCGGTAAAGTCATTAAAACCATCGGCGATGCCGTCATGGCTTCCTTTATCAGCAACGAACAAGCAATTATGGCGGCCGTCGGTGCTGTGGCTTGTTTCAGAGAATACAATTCAACTCGCCAACAAACAGAGTGGATTCAAGTCAGAATTGGCATTCACCGAGGTACGGCTTTGCTGGTAAATCTCAATAATTCGATCGACTATTTTGGCTCCACAGTCAACAAAGCTGCCCGGATTCAAAATCTTTCTAAAAGTGACGAAGTTTCGTTTTCAGAAGAAGTTTACAGCGACCAAGCATTTTTGACAGCATTAAAAGCTGCTGGAGTGTCGGAAATTCACAAACGAGTTGAAGATTTAAAGGGCATACAAGGCGCACAAGTCACTTATACTGCTAGAATTAATACGGAATCAGTAATCGCACTTTCTGCTACACAGGTCGCTGAAAAAAGCTAAGTAGGTAAGCAGATATACTACTTAGTTATTGCCAGCCTCTCGTTGCGATCGTCCCGACAGCAGATAGAGTTCTTCGATCGCCCTCAGAGCATGGCTCCAACAGTTTAGCTCATCCGGAAGCGACTGCCGTTATAATGGCAACCTAAGCTCTGATAAAAATAGTCTGAATTAATCCGCCGCACGCTTACCAGATATGTTGGCGGCTCAATAACTGAAGTCGAGGACTTCACATCATGACTTCTCCTCAATTATCTCCAGAAAATACACCCGAATCGATCGCACCACCCGCCCTCAACATCGAACAATCAGCAAAAACCGATGCCCCCTTTCCCATAGTTGGGATTGCCGCCTCAGCAGGAGGGTTGGAAGCATTCACGCAGTTACTGAGCCATTTACCGAGCGATACGGGTATGGCGTTTGTGCTGATTCAGCATTTAGCCCCCGATCACAAAAGTCTGCTGAGCGAGATTCTCGCGAGAACGACGCAAATGCCTGTTAATGAGGTAAAAGACGGCATAGCTGTAGAGCCAAATCAAGTCTACGTTATTCCGCCCAACACCAAGATGGTGGTATCTAACGGCGCGCTGAAACTATCGCCCCGCGAGAAGATTTATGGCAAATATATGCCGGGAGATGCGTTTTTTACGTCATTGGCAGTCGATCGCGGACACAAAGCAATCGCCGTAGTATTATCCGGGGGAGACGGAGACGGTTCACTCGGGCTCAACGCCATCAAAGCAGCCGGAGGCATGACTTTTGCTCAATGTCAAGGCACGGCAAAATTCGATAGTATGCCGAATACCGCTGTTGCCACAGGCAATGTCGATTTCGTTTTGCCACCGGAAAAAATTGCCGAGGAATTGGCAAACTATAGTCGCAATCCCCTTCTCACTGGTCCGCTTCCCCTGACAAAAGTTGAGGAATCGCCCGAAGAGGGAGATGCCCTGGCAAGTATTTTTGCCCTGCTAAAATCGGCTACAGGCGTAGATTTCAGCCACTACAAACCCACGACGATCGCTCGACGTATCCAGCGGCGGATGGTGCTGTACAAGCTCGATAGCTTGGATGATTACGCCCAACATCTTCGGCACAATTCGGCTGAAGTCACAGCTTTGTATGAAGAAATCTTGATCCACGTTACCAGTTTCTTCCGTGACCCGGAAGCCTTTGAAAAGTTAAAAGAGCTGGTTTTCCCCACGATTACCCAAAATAAATCGGCCGAAACTCCGATTCGGGTTTGGGTGGCGGGATGTTCGACAGGTGAAGAAGTTTATTCGATCGCCATTTGCTTGTTAGAGTTTTTGGGCGATCGAGCTATCCAGCCACCGATCCAGATTTTTGCCACGGACATTGGCGAACAGGCGATCGGCAAAGCGAGGTCTGGCCTCTACTCAGAAAACCAGATGGTAGATGTTTCACCAGAGCGACGTACTCGCTTCTTTATTGCCCAAGAGGAAGGTAGCTATAGAATTAGCAAGGCAGTCCGCGAACTCTGTATATTTGCCCGACAAGACTTAGGCAGCGACCCGCCTTTTTCCAATCTCGATTTAGTTAGCTGTCGCAATGTGCTGATCTACTTGGGAGAGTCATTACAAAAAAAAGTGATGCCGATTTTCCATTACAGTCTTAACCCAACGGGCTTTCTCCTGTTAGGCACTTCTGAGAGTACCGGAGAATTTTCCTACTTGTTTACTTCAGTGGATAAAAAGTGTAAAGTTTATGCGAAAAATTTGACTGCGAGTCGTCCCACTTTTTCGTTTACGCCGAGTTCCTATCCCGTCGCTAAAGCTGCTCAACAGCAGGGAGCGAATGAAGAAAAATTAATGAATAGCTTTGACTTACAGCGAGCAACTGACCAACTGATTTTGAATCGCTATTCCCCACCAAGTGTGGTTGTCAACGAGCAGATGAAAATCATCCAACTGCGGGGAGACATCGATCCTTACTTGAGAGTGGTAGCCGAAACGCTCGACTTAAACTTGCTGGCAATGGTAAGGGCAGGCTTGCTGGTTGAGCTTCGCACCGCGATTTATCAGGCACAAACGCAGAACGTAACCATTAGGAAAGAAGGGGTATTGCTTGAATCGGGCGGACGATCGAGTCTCGTCAATTTTGAGGTGATGCCCTTCCCGCCACAGGCAGTCGAAGGACGCTACTTTTTGGTGGTATTTGAAGAGGCTTTACCGCCGGTGCTTAACTTCAGCACCCTCCCTTCTGAAAGCTTCGAGCAAGCTGATTTAGTGCGCGAAATTGAGCTGCAGAGGCAGCAACTTGCAGTCGCTAACCAAGAAAAAAATGCCGCTCAAGCCCAACTGCAAGCGGTGATCCAGGCTCAGGAAAGTCTCAACCAAGACCTCAAAGTTGCGAACGAAGAAATCCTATCGAGCAACGAGGAGTTGCAAAGCACCAACGAGGAGTTAGAAACTGCCAAAGAAGAGATTCAAGCCACTAATGAGGAACTCACTACCACTAACGAGGAACTTCGCAGCCGAAATATTGAACAAAGCCTCGTCAATAACGATCTGATAAATTTGCTTTCCAGTATCAATATCCCTATCTTAATGCTGACAAACGATTTACAGATTCGACGTTTTACGCCAACGGCACCGCAAATTTTTAGTCTGATTCCGACAGATATTGGACGACCCTTTAGCGACATCCGATCGACTCTGAACGCTCCCGACTTGGAACAGATGATTTTGGAGGTGATTGATACTCTCCAGACGAAAGAACAAGAAGTTCAAACTTTATCGGGATATTGGTACAACCTCCGCATTCGTCCTTACCGGACAACGGAAAACCTGATTGACGGTGTGGTCATGGTTTTGATAGATATTGACGCGCTCAAACGCAGTACCAAAACCTTAGAGGCAGCACGAAATTATGCTGAGGCGATCGTGGAAACTGTGCAAACGCCTTTAGTCGCGCTAGATGCTAATTTCCGAGTGAATAAAGCAAATCGAGCCTTCTATAAAACGTTTCAGGTTTCATCCTCAGAAATAGCGAAATGTTCGCTGTTTGAGCTAGGAAACGGGCAGTGGAATATCCCCCAATTACGATGGATATTGGAAGATATTCTCGTTAGCGATGTTCAGCTTCAAAACTTTGAGTTGGAGCACGTTTTTGAGCAGATAGGGCAGAAAACTATGCTGCTTAATGCTTGTAAACTTCAACAAGAAGACCAAGCTTTAATGATTCTGTTGTCGATCGAGGATATCACCGAGCGCAAGCAGTTGGAGATACTACGATGGCAGTTATTGGAGCAGGAACAGTTGGCCCGCCAACAAGCAGAAAGTGCTAACCGTGCTAAAGATGAATTTCTCGCGAATCTCTCCCACGAACTCCGCAATCCCCTGACTCCGATCCTGGGATGGGCAAAACTCCTCCGCTCCGGCGTGCTGGAAGAAGCAGCGGCTAATCGCGCTCTAGAAGTGATCGAGCGCTGCGCTAGGACGCAATCTCAGTTAATCGAAGATATCCTGGATATTGCCAGGATTACCAGCGGCAAGCTCGCTCTTAATAGCAGTTTGATGGATCTGGTTTTGGTGGTGCAAGCTGCGCTGGATGGGGTTCAATTATCAGCGGAGGCAAAAAACATTGAAATTGTTTCGCAGTTGAGTGGTGCAACTGTTTTAGGCGATGCTGATAGATTGCAACAAGTTGTGTGGAATCTTCTGTCTAATGCCATTAAGTTTACTCCTGCGGGGGGACGAGTAGAAGTCACGCTGTCGGCGATCGAGAATCAGGCTCAACTTCAAATCAGCGACACGGGAAAAGGCATTCGGGCAGACTTTTTGCCGTATATTTTCGATCGTTTCCATCAAGCCGATTTCACCAGCACTAAGCAGAATCAAGGGCTAGGATTGGGTTTGTCGATCGTGCGCCATCTGGTAGAATTGCACGGAGGAACGGTGCAAGCCGAAAGTCCGGGTGAGGGACAAGGAACTACACTGACTGTGAGATTGCCGCTGCGATTTTTGCCTCAAGAGTTGACTTCGACAATCAATTTAAAGTCAACTGTTTTGGTAGGGTCTTTAAACCCCTCAAATGATGTCGTCCCCTCTCTCGAAGGCTTGCACGTTTTAGTTGTAGACGATCAGATCGATACCCGGGAACTCTTAGAATTTGTGCTCAAAAGCTACGGGGCGGAGGTTTCGACGGTGGAATCTGCCAGAAGTGCGATCGTTGCTATGAAGGAAAACCCCGGCAGATATGACGTGCTAATCTCGGATATCGGAATGCCAGAGGATGATGGGTATTTCTTAATTCGAGAAGTGCGAGCTCTTGCTGCAGAAGCCGGAGGAGAAATCCCAGCCGTGGCGCTGACTGCTTATGCGAGCGATCGAGAACGCTCTAGAGCGATCCAAGCCGGTTTTCAAATGCATATTTCCAAACCTGTCCAGCCCGATCAAATATCATTAATAGTTGCCAATTTAGCGGGAAGATCTTAAATATTTTGGAGTTGTGATTTATGATGTTTGAGATTAAATTAGGCAGTTAAACTATTGTCCCCCCCTTCTTCAGGGGGGTTAGGGGGGATCGATCCGAGATTAGGAGGATGATGACCAAATACGCTGGCGTTAATACCAATTTAACGTGAAGTTGCACATATCTCGCTCCCCCTAAATCCCCCTGATTGTTGGGGGACTTTGATCGGAATCTTGTCCCCCCCTTATTAAGGGGGGCTAGGGGGGATCGAGATATGTGCAGCCTCATAAAAAATTGGTATAACACTCCTTATCCCCCGGAGATCCCCCTCGCATCCCCCTTAAGAAGGGGAGTAGGGGTTGACTTTGAGAAGAGTATTGTCCCCCCTTTTTAAGGGGGGAGCGATCCGAGATTAGGAGGATGATGACCAAATTAAACGACTCGAATTTCCACCTACCTTACAACCCAAAACTGATCCCTATCGCCAAGGAACTTCGGAAAAATCCAACTCCAGCCGAAAAGAAACTTTGGGAAGATTTTCTGAGAAATTTCCCTTTTCGAGTTTTGAGACAGCGACCTATCGACAATTTTATTGTAGATTTTTATTGTGCTGCTTTGAGATTGGTAATTGAAGTTGATGGCGAGAGTCATTTTACCGAACAGGGGAAACAATATGATGCGGAAAGAACAGGGATTTTCGAGGGGTATGGACTGCAAGTTGTCAGGTTTACGAATGTTGATGTGTTGCAGTGTTTTGAGGGAGTTTGTCAGGAGTTGTTGAGTGCGTGCGATCGTCATTCTTAGGGCCAGATCCCCCCTAACCCCTTTTAATAAGGGGAGACAAGAGTGCGATCGGGCATCTCGTAATAGTTAAGGCCAGATCCCCCCTTAATAAGGGGGGGACAAGAGAGTTAGGTTGCGCTAAAAACAATTGCTAAAAATACCACAATATGAGACTATACAAAAAAATATAATAATTACGGAGTTCAGATTCTTGGTAAATATTAAATGTCGGGGCATTACCTTCTCAAATATCGAAGCCGTAATCTTTGACAAAGACGGCACTCTAGAGGATTCTCAAGAATTTTTGAGACTGTTGGGGATGAAGCGATCGCGCCTCGCAGACGCTCAAATTCCGGGGGTTGGAGAGCCTTTACAAATGGCTTTTGGTATCGAAAGCGGCAGCATTGACCCCACGGGCTTGCTAGCAGTGGGCAGTCGCAGGGAAAACGAGATTGTTGCAGCGGGATACATCGCCGAAACCGGCAGGGGATGGCTGGAATCTTTAACTATTGCGCGCCGCGCTTTTGACGAAGCTGACGAAATGTTTAAAAATAGTGCTGTTTCTCCTTTATTTGTCGGCAGTTTGGAGGTGCTGAAATATCTTTCGGAAGCGGGTTTAAAACTGGGAATTCTTTCGGCGGCTACGACGGAGGTAGTGCAGAATTTTGTGAAACACCACGCATTAGGTGACTACATTCAGTTAGAAATGGGAGTGGATTCAACGGTTCACAAACCAGATCCGAAATTGTTTTTGGAAGCTTGTGAGAAACTCGGAGTAAATCCCGCAGCAACTTTGATGGTGGGAGATTCAGCGGGCGATATTCAGATGGGTAAAAATGCGGGCGCGGCCGGGTGTATCGGGATTTGTTGGGGGAAGGCGGAGGTTCGCCATTTGGAAAATGCGGATGTGGCGATCGCATCTTTGGATGAAATTAAAATTTTAGCAGATTGAGCAAACATCACATCGCCTGGGCAGGTTTTGCTTGGGAAAATCTCGCTTGTACCTGAGTCCAGATCCCCCCTAACCCCCCTTAAGAAGGGGGGGGAAAGAGTGTTCAAAGTCTCCCTTTTTAACGGGGGGACAATAGTCTTCTCTTTCGTCCCGTTAAGAAGGGGAGACAAGAAAGAGCATTCAAAGTCCCCCTTCTTAAGGGGGATTTAGGGGGATCTGGCCTCGGCTATAAGCGAGAGATACAAAGGTTTTTAATCTTAAGTTAACACGATAAAAAGCATTGCGGTGTCCCTACAGCTAACAACGCAAACCCAGAATTACGACATCTCTTTCAACGCCGTCAAGTTCGGCAACTTGTGGCAGATATCCCCACCGCTGAAAGCCAAATTTCTCAAACAATCTTACACTCGGCTGATTGTGAGCAAAAATTATTCCTATGAGAGTTTTAAGCTTCAATTCTGGACTCCGCACAATTGCCGATTGCAATAAATTTTGTCCGATTCCGCAGCGTTGGCGATCGGGTGCGACGTAGATGCTAACTTCTGCTGTATGCTGATAGGCGGCGCGTCCGTAGAAAAGCTGAAAACTCAGCCAGCCAACAATATTTTGTTCTGATTCCATTACCAAAATCGGCCAGGAATTGGGCGAGTGTTCTCTGTACCACGGCAGGCGGCTTTCGACTGAGACTGGTTTTAAATCTGCTGTGGCCATTCTGCCCGGTATTGCTGCGTTATATATTTGGACAATTGCTGGCAAATCGCTTTCTTCTGCGTCGCGAATTTTCATCGTTTGGTTGACTGTTGACTGTTGACTGTTAACTAATGACTAATAACTAAGGACTCTTGTACAGTTCCATAATATTGCTGAGGGCCATTCTTGAATTTGGTCCCAAAGTCAGCGGCGATGTGTGTCCTCGCTGCAAGTGTTCTGCCGCGGCACAGCCAATCATTGCGGCGTTGTCTGTACAATATTTTAATGGCGGAAACAATACTCGCAAGTTGTGTTTTGCTGCTGCTGCTTGTAAATTTTTTCGGAGTCCGCTGTTTGCTGCAACTCCCCCGCCCACTACAATAGTGGTAAGCCCGAAATTTACCGCACAGTCGATCGCTCTTTTTGTTAAACCCTTAGCTACAGTTTCCTGAAAGCTGGCCGCAATATCATTAATTGTAGAGGCAGGCAAGATGCCTTCAGCACCCACATTGTTATTTTGTCTCTTGAGTTTCTGTACTAATTGCAAAACTGCGGTTTTCAACCCGCTAAAACTGCTGTCGTAGGGATGGTAGCCGCCACCAGGCAAGGAAATTCTGCCTTCTGGTAGAGGGTATGCTTGGGGATTGCCAAGGGCGGCCAATTTGTCAATCAGTGGCCCGCCGGGATATCCTAGCTGCAACAGTCTCGCAACTTTATCAAAAGCTTCGCCGGCAGCGTCGTCGCGCGTGTGTCCTACAGTTTCGTAAACGCCGCAATCTTTGACGTAAATAAAGCTAGTGTGTCCCCCGGAAACTAACAAACACAAAAACGGTGGCTGCAAGTCGGGTTCGGTAAGGTAAGAAGCGTAGATGTGCCCTTCGAGGTGGTGGATGCCTAAAAAAGGTTTTTGATGGACTATTGCCAAGCTTTTCGCCGCTGTCAGCCCGACTAACAATGCACCTACTAAACCGGGGGCACAAGTCGCTGCAATGCCGTCAATTTCTGACCAACTGAGGTTTGCTTCACCGAGACACTGGGCAATTACCTGATTGAGCATTTCTAGGTGACTCCGCGAAGCCACTTCCGGCACAACCCCACCAAACTGCTCGTGGATTTTAATTTGCGATGCTACAACATTGCTGCAAACTTGACGATTCTTAACAATTGCTGCTGCTGTTTCGTCACAACTTGTTTCGATTGCGAAAATGGTTGCCATTAACTGGTAATTTTATTTGATAGGTTAGTTATTGCTAGCTTAACTAATTCGGCGCAAGTCCCCCGCTCTACCTGTACTCAGGTTATTGTTAAGGGATTTTTGCCCGATCGACAGGTAAGGTCATCATCTGATGCAATGAAGGAATATCCTCGCGGTATTGCTAGCTCAGCATTGACCTATGAAAACGGCAATCCCTCATTCTATTGGGCTTTGCCGCATCAATGATGGATACTTTACACTGTCAACAAACACGATCATCTGGATTCGAGATCGGCAAGTTGAAATGCTTGTACAAAAACTTATTGTTTTGTAACAAAAGGAAACAATTCCATGCGACGATTGTTTGCTGCAATTTTAGTGTTGAGTGTCTGGATCAGTTTTGCTCCAGTTGCTTCGGCTTACAATTTAGTGCCGTGCAAAGACTCTCCCGAATTCAAGGAACTGGCTAAAAATGCACGTTCTACCAATGGCGACCCGGCATCTGCGAAAGCAAGATTCGATCGCTATTCTCAAGCTATGTGCGGCCCGGAAGGATACCCCCACTTAATCGTAGACGGCAACTTGAGCAAAGCAGGGGACTTTTTGATTCCTAGCATACTGTTCTTGTATATCGCAGGTTGGATTGGTTGGGTCGGCCGTTCTTATCTGCAAGTTACCAAAAAATCAGCAACCCCAGAGGAAAAAGAGATTATTATCGACGTTCCTTTGGCAATCAAATGTATGCTGAGCGGCGTTTTATGGCCTCTGGCAGCTCTCACATCAATCACCAGCGGTGAAATGTTTGCGAAGGACGACGAAATTACTGTTTCCCCCCGCTAAAATTGGGAAATGGAGAAGAGCTAATAGCTAACAGTTAATTCATTAACTAGAAATTAGCAATTAGCGCTAGACTGATCGGCAATTACCAACTGTCTGGAATTTTCAGGAGCAGAATTCATGCAATACTTTGTCAAGTTTCTTTCGACAGCACCAGTATTGGCTATCCTTTGGATATCTATTCAAGCTGCGGCTTTAATTGAATTTAACCGCTTTTTCCCCGACCTGCTTTTCCATCCAATGCCTTAAGATTTGAGGGAAATTAGGTTGCAAAACCTAGGTAAAAGTTGAGAGTTTTGATTTTTGAATTATGAGTTACAGGTTAATTTAAAACTCAAATATCAAAACTCTCAAACCTACCAGTTCGTGCTATACAGCGCATAAATGGGTAAAATTCAAGGCTATCAACTATTTAGTTATCAAATTAGTTACAAATGACTAATGACTAATGACTAATGACTAATGACTATTGACTAATGACTATTGACTAATATTGTGAATCGATGAAGTCTTATCTCGCCGCAGCAATTCAAATGACTAGCTTGCCTGACCTGCAAAAAAATTTGGTTCAGGCAGAGGAATTAATCGACCTGGCAGTGCGTCGGGGTGCGGAGTTAGTTTCCTTACCAGAAAATTTTTCGTTTATGGGCGAAGAAGAGGAAAAGATTGCTTTAGCAGAGGCGATCGGACTCCAAAGCGAAAAATTCCTCAAAACGATGGCACAACGGTTCCAGGTAACGATTCTGGGCGGCGGATTTCCCGTGCCGACTCCAGGGGGCAAGGTATACAATACTTGTTTGCTGGTAGACCCAAACGGCACTGAAGTGGCAAGGTACAGAAAAGTACATTTGTTCGATGTGGATGTTCCCGACGGCATTACTTACAGGGAATCGAACACTGTGAAAGCTGGTGAAGATTTGCCATCGCTTTATGTGTCGCCGGATTTAGGGACGCTGGGACTTTCCGTGTGCTATGACGTGCGGTTCCCGGAAGTGTACAGGCATTTGTCGTACAAGGGGGCTGATATTTTGTTCGTGCCGGCGGCGTTTACCGCTTACACTGGCAAGGATCACTGGAAGGTTTTGTTGCAAGCTAGGGCGATCGAGAATACTTGTTATATGATTGCCCCAGCACAAACTGGCCGCCACTACGGTCGCCGTCAAACTCACGGTCACGCGATGATTATAGACCCTTGGGGTGTTGTGTTGGCGGATGCGGGAGAGGAACCGGGTGTGGCGATTGCAGAAATTAATCCCGATCGACTAGAACAAGTCCGCCGCCAGATGCCATCTCTGCAACACCGGGTTTTTCTTTGAAGGAATTTTGAGACCCAATGGGTCTCAAAATTTCAGTTCCCGTCAATCGATTTTAGATTTTAGATTTTAGAGGTTGCAGGGCGATCGGGAACACTGCGAAAGCAATTTTAGAATTGAAGAATCGACCCCATACCTGCTGGTACAAGATAATATAGTAACCGCTACATCGGTCTTGACATAAATAACATCATGAATAGATCCCGCGAGCCCTTGCTTCATCAACGGTTTGAGTCGGATACTAGAGTCTTTCTCAGTAACATCAGGTGTTCTGGGATATAGGGCACAGCGGGCGTACCTCACAAAGCGATCGAACTGCTATATGTAACTGTCAACTGTCAACTGCTATATATTGTTTAATACAGGTTCAATGACCGTGCAATTCTGCTAAAAGGCGAATTGGCGAAAGTAGAATTGCACGAAATGCGTCTTTTTGGAGAAATGAAACACACTCTTTCGGTTTTAGTTGAAGATGAAGCGGGTGTCCTCACTCGAATTGCTGGTTTGTTTGCCCGTCGGGGTTTTAATATTGAAAGTCTGGCCGTTGGCCCGGCGGAACAAGGGGGAGTTTCTCGGATTACGATGGTTGTACCCGGAGATGACCAAATTATCGAACAGTTGACAAAGCAACTGTACAAGTTGATTAACGTGCTTAAAGTTCAGGATATAACGGAAATTCCCTGTGTGGAACGGGAGTTGATGTTGCTGAAAGTTAATGCTGCTAGCGGGACGCGATCGGAGATCATTGAGTTAGCTCAAATTTTTAGAGCGCGAGTGGTGGATATTGGTGATGATACGCTGACATTGGAAGTTGTCGGAGATCCCGGTAAAATGGTGGCGATCGTCCAAGTTCTGAATAGATTTGGGATTAAGGAAATTGCTCGTACTGGGAAAATTGCCCTGACGCGGGAGTCGGGGGTAAATACTGAGTTTCTCAAATCTTTGGAAGCGAAAGTTTAAGTTAGTTGACTGTTGACTGTTGACTGTTGACTGTTGAGGGTTGACGGTTGACGGTTAACTTGTATTGGTCATTAATTAATTGTTTGCTATTAATTATTTAAACAAGCTAATATGGAAAGCTTTCAACAGCTACAAGTTTATCAATTAGCTGAAAAAATATCAAACGAAATATGGTTTATTGTTAAAAAATGGGACGAGTTTACGAAGGATACGATGGGCAAACAAATAGTACGATCGGCTGATAGTGTTGGTGCTAATATTGCAGAAGGACATGGACGCTATAGCTGCCAAGATAATCAGCGTTTTGTGAAAATTGCTCTTGGGTTCCTTAAACGAAACAAGACACTGGTTAAGACTTGACGGAGCTCGAAATCTTTTAACTCAAGAACAGATCGATCGCCTGCATCCCTTATTAAATGAACTTTCACCAAAACTCAATGCCTATCTTAATTCACTCAAACAAAAAGCCAAAGGTTAACAGTCAACAGTCAACAGTCAACAGTCAACAGTCAAATTACCATTTAGGTTCACTTTCTATCAAAAGTGTGGCTGCGATGCTGTCTATCGGCTTTGAGAAAAAGTATCCTTGTCCGTATTCGCATTGCAGCGCTCTAAGTAAATTAAGCTGTTCGATGGTTTCGATTCCTTCAGCAATTACATCCATTCCTAAATGACTGGCTAAAATTAAAATAGTCTGTACAATCGCTTCGTTGCCTTCATCTTCAGTCATACGACTAACAAAAGCTTGATCGATTTTTAAAGCATCAGTTGGAAAAGTGTGCAGGCGGCTCAAAGAAGAATAGCCAGTGCCGAAATCGTCAATATATAATTGAATTTCTAAATTTTTCAATTCCGCGAGGATAGCGACTGCAGATTCGGCATTCTCCATGATAACGCCTTCAGTAATTTCTACCTTTAAAGTGCGAGGGTCAAGCTGAGTTTCTTGTAAAATTTCGCTAATGCGATCGATTAAATCTGGTTGTTTAAATTGCTGGTTAGAAAGGTTGACGCTGACAGTCAACGGCGGATTTGCTGGGAATTTTTGGTGCCACTCGTGGATCTGATGACAAGCCGATCGCATCATCCACCAGCCCATAGGTATAATCAATCTAGTTTCTTCAGCTACTAAAATAAACTCGCCAGGAGATACGACACCGCGCTGCGGGTGATACCACCGCAGCAGCGCTTCAAAACCGCTGATTCTACCAGTAACTAGAGAGACGATAGGCTGATAGTAAAGCTGAAATTCCTGGGAGTCTAAAGCGCGTCGCAGGTCGTTTTCCAGTTGCAAAAGGGCGACGGCGCGAGTGTGCATACTTAAGTCAAAAACTTCGTGGCGAGCTTTGCCCAATCCCTTAGCATGATACATGGCAGCATCTGCATCTCGGAGCAGTTCTTCAGGCCGATCGTACAACATGGGGAACGGGACATTGGGAACAGGAGAGTCGGAAGATAAGCAAGACAAAGAAGTTTCCCGATCGATATTTCCCAGATTCTCGGGACTCGACAATGTGCTGGTTTCCCTTGGATACGGAGGCAAACCAGAACAAACAATCCCAATGCTAGCACTGGTAAAAACTTGATATTCGTTAAGGTAAAAAGGCTCTGCCAGTTCCGCTTGCACTCGTTCGGCAATCAGGATCGCATCCTCGGTGCTTTTGATATTTTCCAGCAAAATAGCGAATTCGTCGCCGCCGAGACGGGCAACGGTATCTCCACCGCGCAAACAGATTCCCAGACGCTGCGCGATCGCGATTAGCAATCGATCGCCCACTAAATGCCCCAAACTGTCGTTAACAACCTTAAAGCGATCGAGATCGATAAACAGCACCGCAAACAAAATCTCGGGGCGGCGTTTTGAAAGATCGATCGCGTGCCCCAAGCGATCCATAAATAAAGCTCGGTTGGGCAAACCGGTTAGCATATCGTGCAAAGCATCGTGTACTAACTTATCTTCTGCTATTTTGCGGAGGGTAATATCTTCGACAGTTCCTTCGTAGTAAAGTAAATTTCCGTCAGGATCGCGAACTGCCCGGCCGTTCTCGGAAACCCAGATAGTAGTGCCATCAGCGCGATAAACTTGGGACTCGAACTCAGACACAAAACCTTGTTTTTCGATCGCGCGCAAAAACTCGACGCGCCGGTTGGGATCGACGTAAAGTTGGCGGTCTATGTCTTGGATATTCGCGATCAATTCCGCGGCCGACTCGTAGCCGTAAATTCTCGCCAAAGCAGGGTTAGCGCTGAGGTAGCGTCCGTCGGTCGTTGTCTGGAAAATGCCTTCGATCGCATTTTCAAAGATACTGCGGTATTTCTCTTCCGCCTGTTGCAGGGCGAATTCTGCCTGCTTGCGATCGGTGATATCCGTCAACGTGACGAGATAGCCTAGAACTTCACCGCTTTTGGTCATTTCTGGCACTGCTTGCCAAAAGACCCAGGTTGTAAAGTCACCCTTGCAAAAACGGTACTCTAACTTACAGGGCAACTTGTCTGTGACAGCGCGATACCACTGGCTCAAAACGCGCTCGCGGTCTTCGGGATGCAAACTTTGCGCCCAACCTTCGCCTAGTGCCTTTGGTGCAGTCAGTCCCGCCATCTCCAAAAATCGCTCATTGACGTACAAGCAATCTCCAGCAGCGTCGGCGCGGAAAATCCCGACAGGTAGTATTTTTGCCAAGGTGTAATAGCGGTATTCGCTTTCTAGCAGCGCGCTGGCAGCTACTTTCGTCTCGGTGATGTCAAACATTGCGCCTTGAAGGATGACAGACTTGCTTGCTTCATCGCGAACTGCGGTCGCTTGATCGCGGAACCAGACAACTCTGCCGTTGCGGGCGATGGCGCGGTATTCTGAAACCAGCGACCCCTCGCAGAAAATATCTTCTCCATCGCTGAATTTCTGTGTGGCGTTTTCAACTAACACCCGATCACGGTCTTCTGGGTGAACGAGTTTCAGCCACAGGTCAGGGTCTGCTCTCCATTCAGCTACAGAATAACCTAGAAAAGTCTCGATTTGCGGGCTGATGTAAAGTTTGGCAGCCTTGCGGTTGAGGGGAGAAATGTAGGTGACAGCGGGCATTTGTTCTACCAGGGCGCAGTATTTCGCTTCTACAGTGGACAGTGCTGCTTCTAGGCGCTGCCGCTCTAACTCGGCGGCTGCCCGTCCCGCAAAGATGCTGAGAATTAATCGGAATTTGGCAAGATGTGCTTCCACCAGGGGTCGATCGTGGAAAATACAAATAATGCCTAAAGGTTCGCCGTAAGAGTTTTTCAGCAAGACTCCCAGGAAACTGCGCGCACCTGTAACTACCGGTCTGCGGTCTTCTGGAAAGGTTTCCCCGAGGTTGTCGGGACAGGCATACATTCCCGCCTCCAGCACCCGCGCTTCGGGAGTATTGGCGGTGTCGCACTCAAAGTTTGGCTGCTGCTGTCCGTCGCTCCAAAAACTGATAAGTTGCAATCTATCGGCAGCAGCATCGGTGCGTGCCTTCGACTTAATCGATTTGGCAGCGACGGCGGTGCGAACTCCGAGTGCTGAGGCTAAGTGGCAAACTAAGGCATCAAAGAATTCTGCTCCCCCCGGCGAATCAGTACCTGCTAGGATTTCGCCCAGCAAATCTTCCTCTAATTGTGCGAAAGCATTAACTTTGGGAGGATTCTCGGCATTCGGGCGATCGGGATTTTCCCCCCTCGAACCCGAAATGCTCAGACTTAGGGTTTTGCTGGTTCCAGGCCCCACAATAGGCGAAGAATTCACAGTTAGGCGCTGTTGCTTGGCAAAGAATACAGCGCGGCTTATACCTAAAACTTTACCCAAGAAGCTGTCAGTTGCCGGCCACCGATTTGAGTTGGGGAAAATCAAAAAGTTTTTCCGCATTTTCAATCCTGCAGATAAATCGTCGGGCTTTAAGTCTACCAACTGCCGTTGCTCTTGGGCTAGCGGTAGACTGGAAGGCCTTCGGTGCCACTTGATATAAATCGCGGACACCACGGCTAAAGTCGCCAATAATCCCAGAAGATATGCAAGAATCTCAAAGTAAAAAAATAAATCTAGATCGAACATCGATTAGCACCGCTCGACAATTGTTGTAGTTATCTGAAGCCAATCTATTTAAAAATAACTAAGTATCGTCACGGATGGGTAACGAATACAAGGTCAGATCGCCGCGAAGGCGACAAGAGAGTTAACAGTTCACAAAAAACCTGGCAATACTTGACATTACCGAACTTTTTGTTTTTTTTTTCGTACAGGCTGAACCCGTGCAGGTGAAATTGCAAACACATATATACGGTTGTGGCACTCCTCTAATGGGGTAAGTTTACGTTTACTTTTCTAATCATATTTAACGCTGCATTTACATCAGCATTAATCGGACTTTCATTCCAAGACCGAAACCACCCCCGTTTACCGCTCTTATCCTGGCAAGACTCTTGCTTACCGACAGGCTCTAAATCCCCAAATCTGCACTTATTTGTATAATATGCTTGTGTAACTATTACCTTGATACGGACTAACTCAGTTTTGTAAGTAATAAATCTTATGAGCTGGATATGAGGAATTACTCCAAAAATGTGATGTTTTTTTTCTAATTTTATATTTTGTTTCCCCCTCACATTTGTGCCCATAATTAACTGGATTATTTTCTCATCTCCCAACCGCTTGACAATCCCACTGGTGGTCTGATGAAGGGAGTTTTCTAATTGCTTGTTTCGATTAAAGGTGATTTGCTGGAGTGGGCGCGTGGTAGATTTTCCCAGGTCAAATTTTGACAGTAAAAATGCTCGGTGGTGATTGACACGTTTATTAATTGATTTGAGAGGTTTTTTATCATAAATAGTTGGGGTAAATGTTGGCTTATTAGATGTCACAGCGACGAGGTTATCAATCCCTAAACATATACCTGCTCTGAGGTGGTAATTTAAATCCACCAACCTTACAGGCTTTAGACTAGCCACCTCAAAAAAGTATAGCGTTTTTGCAGGAACTACCCTTACCTTTATGACATTTTGGGAGTTTGTAGAAATTATTATGTCACTTTGAGATAAATAAATTAGTCCCTTATTGGGGTTTATCCCGCTTTTTTCTATGGATTGGTTATCAGAAGTGAACAAGTTACCTGTACAGATTTTAGGTTGGTATTGGGGGATGCTGGGGAGGAATAAAAATGTAGCTATATCTCGGTCATAAGCTATTCTTGAATTTTGGCAATCCTCCCAAGCGTGAACAATTTGTTTGAGAACTTGATTGCTAATTTTAGCAGGGAATGATTGAGAGCCGTCTCTAGGTTTTAAGATAGCAAATAACTGTCTGATAATTTTAGTACCACTAACTTTAGGTTCAGAAGTGAAAAAGTGTTTCCTCATAAATATTTACCATGGTCGTTGAGATTTTTGGACAAAAATGATAAGTCATCAAACTGTTTATAAAACTGATGCTGACGATCTATGTAAAGCCTTTCAACAACAATCATAAATTTTGGGATAAACGAAAACTTTTTTGTTGCTTTGCTAAGCAATATACAATAAAGTCTAGGGATTATCTGATCTAGTGTAACACCCATGATGAAAGCGATCGTTTTTCAAACCCCCGGAAGCCCGTCCGTATTGAAACTGCAAGATATCCCCGCCCCTACTATACAAACAGAAACTGAAGTTTTGGTGCGGTTGCGAGCGGCTGGTATCAATCCGATAGATACTAAGTTGCGATCGCGCGGCACTTTTTACCCCGATAAAGCTCCTCACGTTTTGGGGTGCGACGGTGCTGGAGTCGTAGAGGCTGTCGGTGCTGGTGTGCAAAGTTTCCAAGTGGGAGACGAGGTTTTTTTCTGCAATGGCGGTTTGGGCGGGTCGATCGGTACTTATGCTGAGTTTGCCGTTGTAGACGAACGCTTTCTCGCCCTCAAGCCTGCTGCTTTAAGTTTTGCTGAGGCGGCGGCGGCACCGTTAGTTTTAATTACAGCTTGGGAATCGCTGTACGATCGAGGGCGCTTGCAAGCCGGTCAAAAAGTGCTGATTCAAGCCGGTGCAGGCGGTGTCGGCCACGTCGCGGTACAGTTGGCGAAATTACAGGGGGCAGAGGTTTGCACGACTGTTAGTTCTGAGGAAAAAGCCAATTTTGTCAAGCACTTAGGTGCAGATTCAGTTATTTTATACAAAAATACCAATGTTGTCGATGAGGTTTTGACTTGGACTCAAGGACAAGGAGTTGATTTGGCTTTCGATACAGTCGGGGGAGAAACTTTTTACCAAACTATTCCGGCTGTGAAGATTTATGGAGATTTGGTAACAATTTTGGAACCCGATCCAGGTTTGGGCAATTTGAAAACAGCGAGAATGCGGAATCTGAGAATTAGTCTGGAATTAATGTTAACACCAATGCTAGAAGGTTTGGTGGAGGAACAGGAACAGCAGGCTCATATTTTGCAGAAGTGTGCTCGTTTGTGCGATCGCAACTTGCTAAAAATTCACGTCAGCAAAACTTTCCCTCTCGAAGAAGCGCAAGCCGCTCACGAACTGTTAGAAACAGGCTCAGTAACTGGGAAAATAGTGCTTGAAATTGGGGGTTAAAAATGCGCCTGGTTAAATAAGAAATTCACAACTGATATCATGTCCGGTCGAGGGAACGAGATTTTTGTAGGGACCAGTGAGCCAAGAATACCTGCCAATAATTGACAATCTCAAAAACCCGCCCCGACCGGGATATTATGGTTAATTGAGCGGACATGATATGAAATTCTTGGATAGAAAGGTGCAAAATCCTCGTTAATAGTCTTGAGAGAGTTCTGGCTAATTCGACCAAGGTAAATCTTTGTTTTATATAAAATCCATTGGCATCGGAATGATCCATCTGTCTCTTCCGTTTCTCTGTATCCTCTGCGCCCTCTGCGGTTTCATCATTCCAATACAACCGGAATTCATATTATTACGCTGATGATTAAAAGGCTGGCAGCCTAAAAATGTCAACTGGTGGTATAAACAAGAGCGAAAACCGCATAGGGAAAATACCATTGTCGATCGAGCAATTTGGGCGTCAACTGCTGAATTTAACATGACGAAAGGCACAGCGGCGTCTCCTAATTTGGGATAACTAACGGCGATTCACTTGTAACCAAATTTCCAGCGTCACCAGCAGCCACAGCTTCAGCCCATAGCGGGGAAAAACTTCGCCACGATAGTTTAGCCACTCGCGGATTAGTGTTCGATCGAGGTAAGGCGCGATCGCCGCATGACGATTCAGCAGCAACGATCGCGCTTGCCGCTGCCAATCCCTCAAAAACCACTGCTGCATCGACATCACCATGCCACTTTTCGGACGGTTGACAATGACATCGGGCAGCAAATCCGCCACAGCAGCCTTGAGAACCGCTTTTTCCTGCGCGCCCGAAAGCTTATATTCTGGCGGAATTTGCAAACTCAGCCCCACCATCCGCGCATCGAATAGGGGCGATCGAGCTTTTAGTCCCGCCGCAGCCGTGAGATTATTCACCTTGGTCAAAATGTAATCGGCTCCTTTAAACTCAATGTTGAGCAGCATCAGCCGATTCAAAAACGTCGTTTCTGTCTGTTGCAATTCCTCAGCAAAGACGGAAGGCGCATTCTTCACCTTTTCCCAAACCTCCGGCTTCAGCAAACGTGGCAAATCCACATAGCATTTTTGAAACGAAGTCAAGTAAGCTGCGATCGGATCGGGTTTACCCTGAATCGAACCGTACAAACTGTTGAGTAACATCGGCTTATTTTTGGGCCCGCCAAAGCAAGGATCGCCGCCTTCGCCATTGAGTACCACGTCTGCGAATTGCTTTGCCGATCGCCCCAACAGCAAATTGGGAACCGTCAAGCCTTCCCCCACCGGATCATCCATCGCCGCCAGCGTTTCTGGTAGCAACTCCCAAATTTGCTTTGGCAAAACTTCTAAAATATGGTGCTCAGTGCCACAATGTGCTGCGACGATGTTGGCAAATTCAATCTCGCTGGGATATTGAGCGCCAAAGTGCATCGAGAAAGTGTGTACCGGACGATCGTGCAGCCTTGTGGCGATCGCCGCGACGCAACTTGAGTCAACCCCGCCCGAAAGATATGCTGCGACTGGTTCTCCCGCTGGTAGCGCTTCCTGCACCAGTTGTTCCAAAAGCGATCGCACTTGTTGACTGTGCCATTCCAAAGGGCGATCGGCGTTAGTAATTTGCTCCTGTGGCTGCCAGTATCTCTGCGCCTCAATATCCGGTAAGTACAGGTAGCTACCGGGCCGCAACTCTCGCACGGCTTCCCACAGCGTTTGTGCTCCGGGTACAAAGGCACAGCACAAGTAGTCGCGCAAAGCAACTAAATCAAGTTCTCGATTGTGATACGGATTGAGCGATCGCAGTCGAGGCGCGATCCAGCGAGTAGTTCCTGCACGGGTGTAATAGAGGGTTTTGGCTCCCACGCGATCGCGCCCCAGACACAAGGTTTCCTCCTCTGTATCCCACACAGCAAGGGCAAATTGTCCTTCCAGTAAGCTCAAAGTTTGAGGGCCTGACTGTTCCCATAGCCGCCCGACGATCGCCAAATCGGTCAATCCCTCGGTGTCAATCTGTTGTTTGAGCGTGGGGGTGCGATTGAAGCAGCAGTCACCTACCAGCACAAATCGCTGATTGGGGCTGAAGGTGGGTTCAGCTCCGATTATGGCAAAACCGGAAGTTTCCCAAGTTGCAGGGCGCGATCGGGCTTCTGGGCCCCAAGCAATCACCCAATTCGGGTTAATCAACTTCTGATTTTGCATCGATTTAATTAGCTTAAAAAATATTAGAAAGTAACTTATAAATCAAGCGAAAAATAGCTGTTCCAGCGATCGCACCCAAAGCACCCAACCATCCCACAAACAACACGCCCGTGATCGGAGAATTCGGATAAATCGCAAGTGCCGCCGTCTGTAAAGCCGGGAAAAACCACAGCAAAGCCACAGTACCTGCACCAATAATCAACATCTCAGTTTGTTCGATCGCCCTGCGGTACTGGCCGTAAATCAAACCCGCCACAATCATCCCCAACAATCCGATACTCAAGCCAGGAGACGGCAGCAAACTCGTCAGGGCGATCGCCAGCACCCCCCCCTCAAAACCCGTAAACGCCGCCCCGGACAAAACCTCCCAAATCGAAAAAGTCGCTCTCTGCGAAGGTTGCAGCCCTCCTGGAGGTGTTGCAGGAACCCGTACAGGAGGAGGCAGAGTCGGTTGAAGAGGTATCGGAGGCGGCGCCACCACGACTGTAGGTGGTTGAGAATGTTGTTGAGGCCGAGACATCAGAGCCGCTTCCACCTCACTCGCAGATTGAAAACGCTGGCTGGGAGCTGATAATAACATTCGATCGAGAACGTGAGCCAAACGCGAACTTACCTGCACCCGTGACTGCCAATTCCACTCGTTTCTGTAACTATCAAACAACTCCGTCGGCTGCAAACCACTCAGCAAAGTAATACAAGTCACAGCCAAAGCATACAAATCCGTTGCCGGATAAACTTCTTGCCCGCTCATCTGTTCTGGCGGAGCGTAACCCAAAGAATAAATACCAGTCGAAGCTTTTGCACCCCCAACACTTTGCGTTACTTGTTTAACAGCCCCAAAATCTAATAAATAAAGCCGACCGTTTTTACCCCGCATAATATTAGCAGGTTTAATATCTCGGTGAATCGAACCGCGAGAGTGAACAAAATCGAGAACCTTCAAAATTTCCCGCAGCACCTCCACCGTTTCCACCTCCGAAAACCTGCCTTTAACAGTTAGTTCATCCTCCAAATTTTTACCGTCAATAAATTCTTGAACCAGATAGAAAAACTGATCGTTTTTTCCCGGCTGCAAACTCGTAACAGTCAGCTCAAAAAAAGCCAGCAAACTCGGAATTTGGGAATGTTCGTTTCCCAGTTCTTCCAGCACCGCCGCTTCCCGTTCAAACAGAGTTTGAGCGATTTGTAGCTGTGGCGGAGTCAGACTTACCGACGGCTGCAAAAGTTTAGCAACGCATTGCCGCATCGCTGGAGTATAGCGGTCTCTAGCCAAAAATGCCGCCCCAAAACCGCCTTGACCCAACAACCTCACGGGCAAATAGCGCCCGCCCAAAATCAGGGGCATCCCGCAAGTCGTGCAAAACTTTTGCTGCACCGTTTTAAGCCGCGAACTGTCATCGAGGTCAGGAAAATAGTTTTGAGGACGCGGGCAGCCCGGTCGGGTGCAGTAAACTTCCATTTTTGTTTGCTAATAAGAAGGAAGAGGGAAGAAGGAAGAGGGAAGAGGGAAGAAAAAGCGATTGTTAAACCAGATTTCGATTTCTCAACTAACCGCGAACTGCTAACTGCCAGCGACCTAAGAGATTAACTTCCCGCCGAGTTGGGAGTTCCTATTTCTATGAATCCCAAATCGAGCGCCGGGGGTTCTTTCTTCTCCAGGATGGTCGAATAAGTAGCAAACTGGGGCAAAATTTCATTGCTGAAAGCCTCTGCTGCTTTAGAACGGTAGCGGTTGGGGTTGTAAATCAGCGACAAAATGCGAGTTACCAAAACTTCGTCCATTTGAGATTTGTGCAAGACGCCCATGAGCAACTCTTTTTCGATCGCCGAAACCGACACAAAAGCAGCTCCGAGCCCCGACTGAACGGCATTTTTAATGGCTTCGATCGAATTTAGTTCCATCTCTATTTTCAAGCGGCGCGTGTCTATGCCGCAGCGAGTCAGTACCTGATCGATTACTTTGCGGATCGTAGACTGCGAATCGAGGGATATAAACTGCAATTTGTAAAGGTCTTCTTTTTGGATAGTTTCTTGTTGTACCATCGGGTGGGACGGAGGAAGAATCAGAGCCAGTTCGTCCTCAGCGTAAGGAACAATTTCTAAAGCTTCTACAAGTTCGGTAGGAATCTCTCCGCCAACAATTGCCAAATCGATTTGCCCGTTTGCCACACTCCACGCCGTGCGGCGGGTCGAGTGAACGTGAAGCTGTACTGCTACATCCGGGTACTTTTGGCGGAACATCCCGATCATCCGGGGCAGCAAATAGGTTCCCGTTGTTTGAGAAGCGCCGACGATCAAAGTACCGCCTTGGAGATTTTGCAAGTCTTCGAGAGCTCGACAAGTTTCCTGGCAAAGCGATAAAATTTTCTCGCCGTAACTCAGCAGCAGGTGTCCGGCTTCGGTCAGTTGCGCCCGCCGCCCCCCCCGGTCAAACAGCGGCACGTCCAACTGTCTCTCTAAGTTTTGCACCTGCAAGCTAACTGCTGGCTGGGATACATAGAGGCTGTCCGCGGCGCGTTTGAAGCTTCCTTCAGAGGCGATCGCCTTGAGAATGCGTAACTGGTCTAAAGTGAAAGGAAGGTCAGACATATATCTAAATTGTCAGTTGTCAGTTGTCAGTTGTCAGTTGACGGTTGACGGTTGACTGTAGGCAGCGAACAGCAAACAGCGAACAGTCAACAGCGAACAGTCAACAGCGAACAGCGAACAGTCAACAGTCAACAGCGAACAGTGAACAGTTAACTGACTGATAACCGCTGAATGCTCCCATAGATACTTTGTGACACAAATTGGCCGAGAATCAATAACTTTTCTTAATATTTGCAATGACGATCGACTTGGCGCTCGACTCCCACTTAGTTATTCTGGGCTTGTTACTGGTTTTTGCGATCGCCCACAGCGGTTTAGCAGCCCTCCGGCCCAAAGGTGAAAAGCTGATCGGGCCGAGACTTTACCGCGTTTTGTTTGCCCTTGTCAGTTTGCCGCTAGCCGTCATTCTGATTGTCTACTTTTTCAACCACCGCTACGACGGCGTACAGCTTTGGCAAGTACAGGGATTACCCGGAGTTAAACCCGCAGTTTGGATACTTTCGGCAATTTCCTTTCTGTTTCTGTACCCAGCAACTTTCAACCTCCTAGAAATTGCCGCCGTCCAAAAGCCCCAAGTGCACCTCTACGAAACTGGCATCATTCGCATCACCCGTCACCCGCAAATGGTGGGACAGGTGATTTGGTGCGTGGCCCACACCCTGTGGATTGGCACTAGCTTTACCCTCGTCACTTCCATCGGTTTGGTACTTCACCACCTCTTCGGAGTGTGGCACGGCGACAGGCGACTTCAGGCTCGTTTTGGAGAATCCTTTGAAACCATCAAATCTCGAACCTCAATCATGCCTTTTTTGGCAATCCTACAAAAGCGTCAAACCCTTGATTTGCTTGAGTTTCTGCGCCCTTCCTACGTAGGTGTAGTCATTTTTACTGGTTTGCTGTGGGAAATTCATCCTTTTTTGATGCGTGTCACTAGGAACATATACTGGTAGCATGATCCCTAGGATAGAAAAAAAATTATTAAATTTTGAGGGCTCATGGTGTTGTCGGTTAGCGAACGCACTTTTGCACAAGAGGTGTTTCAAGCCTCTACCCCCGTTTTAGTTCACTTTTCGGCTCCTTGGTGCGGTTTGTGCCGCGCGATCGACCCCACGCTTAAGACTTTTGAGGCAGAGTGGGCAGAAAAAATCAAGCTGGTTGGGGTGAATGCCGATCAATGTTTCAAGTTGGCCCACACTTATCGGCTGACAAGTCTGCCCACGCTGATTTTGTTTGAGGGCGATAAAGTTCGATTTAGATTTGAAGACTACAAAGGACGCGAGGAACTGCGGCGAACTCTGGATTCCTGGATGCTCGCAGCTCACGTAGCTTCCCCATCTCAACGGCTGCAACTTCAGGAAGTAGCCAACAGGTAACATTTTTAAGTCCCATAGCTGTTAGACCCCCGACTTCTTAAAAAATTCGGGGATATAACACCTATTGTGCCGGTAAGTACAAGATTTAACGAATTTAACACGTGTTAATACCACCATGTCTAATTTAGTTAATGTTGACTTGCTCCCTGCCTCGGAAGCGGGAAATCTCACAGCATTAGCACTGTCTAATACAGAAATTGACGAAAAGCTGCGCTCGGTGCCGGTGTTTGTGATTACAGATGCTCAGGGTGCTCCCCTCATCTCTACTGTTCCCAAACAAGGTCAGGGTCAAACCGGCAATGATTCAGTGGCACGAATTTTTATCAGCCAGCAGGATGCTCAAGCTTTTATCGATCAACTGAAAACTACAAACCCTCAGTTGGCGGCCTCCGTGCGCGTGACGCCGGTGTCGCTGGGGGAAATTTATCAGATCACTCAAGCAAATAAAGGCAAGCCGGAGGAGATCCAATTTTCTTACGTTCCGGCTCCGCAGCAGGTGCAGTTGGCTAAAACTGTACTTCAGCAGACTGGTCAACAGGTTAACGAGTTCAACGGTGTACCTCTGTTTTTGGCCAGAGGTGGCCCGGAAAATGGTTATTTGACGATTCAGCGCAACCAGCAAGAGGTGATTCCCTTGTTTTTTAACAAGGAAGAACTGCAGGAACTGGTGGAGCGCTTCCAGCAGCAGCAGCCGAATCTCACTGCCACAATTAAGATTGAGGTGGTGAACTTGGAGAGCGTTTTGGAAGCTTTGCGTACTGAGGACGACGCGTTCTTGAACCAATTGATTTTGATTCCCTCGCAGGAGTCGCGGGAATTTGTGCGCCAACTTCCTGGAAGTATCACAGACTTTGAGCAGTTGAGCGTTTTTAATAAGTTATTGACTGCATCCGCTAGCGGAGGTTTTTTTGACTTAACTCTTGGCAATGATTTATTTCAAATACCTCCAAACAGTGCGACTCAATTTCCTGGCGGCGTGCGAGCCTTAGACGGTAACGATACCGTGAGTGGTTCATCAGATGATGATGTAATTAATGGGAATGCTGAAAATGATCTGCTGCGCGGCGGCGCTGGTAGCGACTTGCTGCGGGGTGGCAAAGGCAGCGATTTAATTTTCGGAGATGATGGCAGCGATCTGCTCAGCGGCGGTCAAGATAATGATAGTCTAGACGGTGGAAGTGGCAGTGATTTTTTGCGGGGAGGGAGAGAAAATGATACTCTCAACGGCGGCGAAGGTAATGATTTTTTATTAGGCGATGCAGGTTTTGACATTCTTACGGGCGGCGGCGAAATAGATAATTTTATTATCAAAATAGATGTTGATGCAGGGGTGCGGGATGCAAATTTTGCCGATCGAATTACCGATTTAAATCAAGGGGATAGAATTGCGATCGCAGGCAGTATCACTCTTAATGACCTCAATTTCAATGCGGAGGGTGCAAACACGCTAATCTTGTTAGCTAATGGCGACATTTTAGCGAATGTTTTAAATGCAACACCGGCAACTGTTCGCAGTTCCACATTCATCGCCTCCACTACAGATTCGATTCTAAACTTGGGGTAATCGCGATCGACCTCCGCAATATCAGTTTCACGGGCATTCATTCATCCCGACTCTGTTCGGGGTGAGATTTATGGCACATTAACTCCTAACAACCTAAATCCATAAGGCCGCCAACTCAGCATACTTCAAAAAATATCAAGCATTTATGCCCAGTCGTCCAAGCCTGTGTCACAATTGTTTACAGTTTTGTCAATCTAGTAGAAACTTTAAACTACCTATCAGTCATGGAACTGCTTTATCAATATGCTTGGCTGATTCCAGTCCTGCCGCTGGCAGGCGCAATGCTAGTAGGTCTAGGCTTAATCACCTTTAACCAGGCAACCAACAAACTCCGACAAGCGAATGCGATATTAATCGTCTCCGCGCTCGGAGGGTCAATGGTACTATCCTTCGCATTGCTGTGGAGTCAACTACAGGGCCACGCACCCTACACCCGCACTATTCAGTGGGCTTCTGCAGGCGACTTCTCGCTGAATATGGGCTATATCATCGACCCCCTGACGGCGGTGATGCTGGCGATCGTCACTACGGTCGCCTTTTTGGTGATGATTTACACCGACGGCTACATGGCTCACGATGACGGGTACGTGCGCTTTTACGCCTACCTGAGCATCTTCAGCGCGTCGATGTTGGGTCTGGTAATCAGCCCGAACATCGTTCAGATTTACATTTTTTGGGAACTCGTAGGTATGTGTTCGTACCTGCTAGTCGGATTTTGGTACGATCGCAAACCCGCTGCTGACGCTTGCCAAAAAGCTTTTGTCACCAACCGCGTCGGCGACTTCGGCCTGCTGCTGGGCATCCTCGGCATTTACTGGGCCACCGGCAGCTTTGAATTTGAGGTGATGGGCGAACGCCTGCACTCATTAGTCGAATCCGGCGCCCTCAGCGCGACTCTGGCGACCATCTTCGGCGTCCTGATATTTTTGGGACCAGCAGCCAAATCCGCTCAATTCCCCCTCCACGTCTGGCTGCCAGACGCAATGGAAGGCCCGACACCGATTTCGGCCCTGATCCACGCCGCGACAATGGTAGCCGCCGGCGTATTCCTGATCGCTCGGATGTACCCGGTGTTTGAAGGGCTGCCGGCAGTCATGAATTTGATCGCCTGCACCGGCTGTTTTACGGCATTTATGGGTGCTTCGATCGCGATTACCCAAAATGACATCAAAAAAGGCCTCGCTTACTCCACCATCTCCCAACTCGGCTACATGGTGATGGCAATGGGCGTCGGCGCTTACAGTGCCGGACTTTTTCACTTGATGACTCACGCTTATTTCAAAGCAATGCTGTTCCTGTGTTCAGGTTCAGTGATTCACGGTATGGAAGCAGTTGTAGGCCACAACCCCGCACTCGCTCAAGATATGCGAGTCATGGGCGGCTTGCGGAAATATATGCCGATTACCGCTTCTTGCTTTTTAATCGGAAATTTGGCAATCTGTGGCATTCCCCCGTTTGCCGGTTTTTGGTCAAAAGACGAAATCCTCGCCAGCGCCTTCGCAGCAAATCCCGCTCTGTGGGCTGTTAGCTGGTTGACGGCCGGGATGACCGCGTTTTATATGTTCCGAATGTATTTCAGCACCTTTGAGGGCGAATTCCGCGGCAATGACAGCGCCATCAAGCGGCAACTCTTGCAACCCGGTGTTGTTTTCGGCCCGGGAGCGATGAACGTTAAGGAATTGGCATCAACTGGCGACAGTCACGATGAGCACGACCATTTGCCTCACGAATCTCCTCTGACAATGGCTCTGCCGTTAGTCTTGCTAGCAGTACCTTCTGTGTTTATCGGTTTTCTCGGTACGCCGTTTGCCAATTATTTCGAGCAGTTTGTTCGCGCTCCGGGCGAATCTCTCGAAGAAGTTTTGGAACACGCTGCTGAGTTCAATTTGACGGAATTTTTGATTATGGGCGGAAGCTCTGTAGGTATTGCTTTGCTGGGCATTACTTTGGCTTCTCTGATGTATTTGAGCCGTAAAATTGACGCAAGTGCGATCGCCCAAAAAATCAAACCGCTTTACGAGTTCTCCCTCAACAAGTGGTATCTCGACGATATCAACGATTTTCTCTTTGTCAAAGGCAGCCGCCGTTTAGCGCGGCAAGTCATGGAAGTTGATTTGCGAGTCGTCGATGGTGTAGTCAACCTGACCGGTTTGGTCACGCTGATTACCGGCGAAGGTTTGAAATACTTTGAGAGCGGTCGCGCTCAGTTTTATGCCCTGATTGTGTTTGTCGCAGTTCTGGGTTTTGCGATCGTTTCTGGAGTCGGTTAAATCTTTAGGGACACGGCATTTAGTGTCAACTTAATGTCAAACCGACTGTATCTCTTGTTTGTCTCGAAGTCTAGAGCCCCCCTAACCCCCCTTGATAAGGGGGGAACAAGAGTATTCTCTCAAAGTCCCCCTTCTTAAGGGGGATTTTGGGGGATATAGACTCAGGTAAAAGCAATATTTATCAAGGATTTTAGGCTTAATTTTACACGCTTTGGGCATTGCCGTATCCCCACTAGGAGATATTTTGAGAAATGGTATTAGGTTAATAAATCACCATTGAGAATTAGCAAATATAGCAATCCTTGCAGGAGTCATAAATTTTTTACCCCACCCCAACCCTCCCCGATGCCAAGGGGAGGGAGTAAGAAATTCACAAATGATGCGAGGATTGCTATAGAAATAAATCTTTCATTAAACTTAACTGTTGCGATCGCATAATTTGTCCAAATAATAGCAAAAAAAAATGTTCCGTCTAAAGAAAGTATAAAATTTAGGCTAAAATTGCCAAAATGTGTTTAAACCTAATAACTGATGGATCATTTTAAAACGCAATGGATACAGCTAACTTTCCCTGGTTAACAACAACAATTCTGTTTCCCATTGCTGCGTCCTTGCTGATTCCTTTAATTCCCGATAAGGATGGCAAGACGGTGCGGTGGTATGCCCTAATTGTGGGTTTAATCGATTTTGCCCTACTTGTTTACGCTTTTTACACTCAGTACGACTTCAGCAATCCAGATTTGCAACTGGTAGAAAGCTATACTTGGGTGCAGCAACTCGATTTGAATTGGTCGGTGGGTGCTGACGGTTTATCAATGCCGCTGATTCTGCTGACTGGTTTTATTACTACGCTGGCTACTTTAGCTGCTTGGCCTGTCACATTTAAACCGAAGCTTTTTTACTTTTTGATGCTGACAATGTACGGCGGCCAAATCGCAGTTTTTGCCGTGCAGGATATGTTGCTGTTTTTCCTGGTTTGGGAACTGGAATTAGTCCCGATTTACCTGATTTTGTCCATCTGGGGCGGCAAAAAGCGCCTCTACGCAGCAACTAAGTTTATCCTGTACACCGCAGGCGGTTCGCTGTTTATTTTGCTTGGCGGGCTGACGATGGCGTTTTACGGCGATACGGTGACTTTCGATATGCGGGCGATCGCAGCTAAAGATTATGCCCCCAATGTAGAATTGATCCTGTATACAGGTTTTTTAATAGCTTACGGCGTCAAACTGCCAATTTTTCCGCTGCACACTTGGCTCCCTGACGCTCACGGGGAAGCAACCGCACCCGCCCATATGTTGCTAGCAGGAATTCTGCTAAAAATGGGCGGTTACGCTTTACTGCGGATGAATGCGGGAATGCTCCCAGATGCTCACGCTACCTTCGCGCCCATCTTGGTAATTTTGGGTGTGGTAAATATTGTTTACGCGGCATTAACTTCTTTTGCTCAGCGCAATTTGAAGCGGAAAATTGCTTATTCTTCGATTTCGCACATGGGGTTTGTGCTGATTGGGATAGCTTCGTTTACCGATTTGGGAATTAGCGGTGCAATGCTGCAAATGGTTTCCCACGGTTTAATCGGGGCGAGTTTGTTCTTTATGGTAGGATGCACTTACGATCGTACTCACACCCTCATGCTCGATGAAATGGGCGGTGTGGGGCAGAAAATGCGTAAGGTTTTCGCGATGTGGACTGCTTGTTCTATGGCTTCTTTGGCTTTGCCGGGAATGAGCGGTTTTGTAGCAGAATTGATGGTGTTTGTGGGTTTTGCAACCAGCGATGCTTACAATCCAGTGTTTAAGGTTTGCGTGGTATTTCTAGCTGCTGTAGGGGTGATTTTGACTCCGATTTATCTGCTGTCGATGCTGCGTGAAATCTTCTACGGGCCTGAGAATAAGGAATTGTCGGATCACGAGGAATTGGTGGATGCGGAACCGCGAGAAGTGTTTATTATTGCGGCTCTGTTAGTGCCGATTATTGGCATTGGTTTGTATCCGAAGATGCTGACTCAGGTTTACGATGCGACTACTGTTCAGTTGACGGCTAAGCTGAGAGATTCTGTGCCGTCGCTTGTGGCTAAGGCTGCTACGGATAAAACTGTGTCTCTGCGTGCTCCGGCGATCGAGCCGAGCAAGTTGTGATTTGAACGGGAGTTAGGAAGAAAACCCCCAAACTAATGTAAAAATAGCGGGCGTTGCTGATTCACGGTATGAATAACCTTTTCCCTTGAAGTTACAAAACTCACCCTCAAGCGGGCTTATAGCAATTGGGAAATCTTGAATTCATACCTCTATTCAGCAACGCCAGCTTTCAGAGTTAACAGGAGTTCATGTGGGAATGCAAATTGAACCCTACGACCCTCGCCACCTTGATGCTGTTATTCGTCTTTCGCTTCGGGCATGGACCCCAGTCTTTGATTCGATTCAGAAGGCGATGAACGCTGATGTTTACCAGGCATTCTATCCCAATCATTGGCGTGTGAGCCAGCAAAAAGCTGTGGAGGATGTCTGTGCTGCGGAAGACACGAATGTATGGGTTGCGATCGATGCAGGTTCTACTATGGGCTTTGTAGCCGTGAAACTACACTCAGAGGACAGCATGGGTGAAATCTACATGGTTGCCGTCGATCCAGACTTTCAATGTCGCGGCATTGGTAGTGCTTTGATAGAATTCGCTCTGGGTTGGATGAAAGATGCTGGGATGTCTGTTGCTATGGTTGAGACTGGGGGCGATCCTGGCCATGAAAGAGCCCGTCACACCTATGAAAAGGTGGGCTTTGAGCTATTCCCAGTTGCCAGATACTTCAAGAAGCTTTAAGTGCAAATGTTAAGCCTCAAGGTTTACTTTGTTCGATAGCTAGTTAATCGCGATCGCTCAATCGAGTCATGTTTGGTTTCACGTTACCCTGATTCACAAGTAAGGACGTGACAAGCTTTACCCAACCTACAGCGAGGGGCGATCGCACTCGTTCCTACTCCGCCCGGGCATACTCCGCGAAGGCAGAGCCTCCACTAAGCGCTCAAGGCACATCAGAGCGGTAGGTTAGGACATTAGGTTAATGCTGGATAAGATCGATATAGGGCCTGGTATCCAGCAAAGGTGACGGATAGCACCCAAGAACCCAGACTTAACCTGCAAGGTTTCTGCTTAATCCCTTAAAATTGAGATGTTATCGAGCAGATCTAACGGATAATCTTGGAAATCTTGGGTGTTATGCAGCAGCTCTAACGGTGAATACATAGTTAGGCTTCACTCTTCTTTAGAGCTGTTCTTGCCACCCGTTCTTACTAACCTTTTCTTGGGAGTATCTAATTCCCTTTTGATTAAGGCATAAGTTGTCTAGTAGTTAATGGTTGTGACGGTAATTAAGCTAAAGTTTATTAGAACTGAAAGCATCCGCCAATCTGTTGTTTTTGCAAGAATATATGTAAGTTTTGTAAGTGTCCGCTAATTTGTTAATTAGGCCTTATGAATGACTCAGTAGATATTGAAGCAATTAGAGCTGAAGCATTAAGAAAACTGGGGAGAAACATAGTTAATTTTTCAAAAATCGAAGCAGCCTTCAAATACTTGCTTTCAGTGAGCCAATTAGATGGAACTGGAAAAACAATTTCAGCTCAGTTACGTAGGAATGAAACTCGACTCCGAAAACAAACATTAGGTAAGTTAGTTCAGGAATTTAATAAAAATATTTTGGGAGATGCTAGTCAATCTGAGCCTACACCAGATTTTTCTGAGGCAGGTATTTCTCTATCATTTAAGGTTACTTATGACAATACAGATTTCTTAAAAGTAGAAAAACGTAAACTTGCCAGCATTGTAGCTGAGCGAAACAAATTAATTCATCAAAACCTAGCGTTTCTTGATACCAGTTCTGTAGAAGATTACCACAATTTAATTACCCTTTTAGACGAACAAAATCCCCGACTATTAGCTCAACTTGAAGAACTGAGGGGGATGATAGAGTTCCTAAGAGAGAGTTTGGGAGCCTTTAAGGATTTGTCTAAATCACCAGATTTTCTTTAAAGCATACAATCTAACCAATCTAACGCCTAAGCCTAACACTGCATGGCAGTGGACGGTCGAAACCCACTGGTCTTTAGTTCGAGATTATCTGCCGCCGCTGCATTTGGCCGTTAGACCGCTATGTATGCGATATAAGCTACAGGTTGTAATCAAACAAAGGCTAATCATTGGAGGTTCTAATTGGAACTTCTACAGATTGTAGGTACGGCCAATGCTTGGAGAGTGAAGTGTGACTGCTAGATTCACAGTTTGAAATCTAATTTCGCGATCGCATTCTATCCTTCAACTTAATCCTGTAGAGAGACGAATGGAAATACCAATAACAACTAATCATCAGGTTTGGCTTTGCAAAGCCAATTTTTGAGAGTCGTGTCTAATAGGAATCTGAATGATGAACTCTGCTCCCTGGCCGGGATGAGAAACACACTTCAACTGTCCGCGATGTTTTTCTACCACAATCTGGTAGCTAATTGACAGCCCCAGACCCGTGCCCTTCCCTACGGGTTTCGTCGTGAAGAAGGGGTCGAACAGCCGCCGGTTCACTTCCTCTGTCATACCGGGGCCATTGTCGCAAATGCGAATCACAACAAATTGGGGAGCTTTCCGGGCCGGGGCGAGGTTCTGGGAATCCACCTCAGCCGAAGAAAATGTAGAGCTTTCCGCAAGGGGGGGATTGGAAATCGGGGATTTTTCTTCTTCCCCATACCCCACTGAGGTGCGAATTGCGATCGTGCGCGCCCCCCTTTGGTCATGAAGAGTGTCAATCGCATTCGCCAGTAAATTTACAAACACCTGGTTCAGTTGGCCCGCATAGCACTCCACCAGCGGCAGCGGGCCGTACTCTTTAATTATTTGAATAGCAGGCTGATCTAATTTGGCTTGCAGTCGGTGCTGCAAAATCAATAGGGTGTTATCGATGCCCTCATGGATATCGACCTCTTTCATTTCCGCTTCATCCAGTCGCGAGAAGTTTCGCAGGGAGAGGACAATTTCGCGAATTCGGTCTGCCCCCACCTTCATCGAATCCAGCACTTTGGGTAAGTCTTCCATCAAGAAATCTAATTCGATTGCCTCAATATCCTCAACAATCGCTGCTGTGGGATGGGGGTATTGTTCTTGATAGAGTTTCACCAGTCCTAGTATGTCTTCACAGTAAGTCCTGACGTGAGTTAGGTTGCCATATATGAAGTTAATCGGGTTATTGATTTCGTGGGCCACCCCGGCCACCATCTGTCCCAGGGAGGACATTTTCTCAGTCTGAATTAGCTGGGTCTGGGTGCGCTTGAGTTCTTGGAAAGAAAGCTCTAGTTGTTCGGCTTGTTTTTTTAATTGCGCTTCTGATATTCGCAGAGCTTGCTCTATCTGCACGCGATCGCGAATTTCCTGGCTCAGGAGCAGATTTTTTTCTTTTAATTCCTGCGTCCTCTCTTCCACCTTATGTTCTAAAGTCCGGCTGTAATCTTCTAATTGCTCATTGGCTTGTTTCAGATTGTCAGTCGCCTCAGACAAATTGGCATAGAGTCGGGCATTTTCCAGGGAAATCGCCGCTTGAGAACAGAGCACGGTTAAAACTTCCAGGCGATCGGGAGTAAACGCACTCCTTGTCAGATTATTTTCCAAGTAAAGCAGACCAATGAGCTTTCCTTTATGGACGATCGGCATACATAAAACTGACTTGGGTTGGGCGTTAACTATATAGCTATCCCTGGTAAAAATTCCCTCCTGACTCGCATCATTTAAAACCACATTTTTCTGAGTCCTAGCCACATAATTGAGGAGAGAAAAAGGCAATTTCTGAGTAGTTTCTATTGGTGCGGATTGCAGCACGACTACCTCATTATTATCTATGCTTGCCGTCCCTTCTACCACGAGTTGACCATCTTTGTCCAAAATTAAATAGCTTTTTTCAGCCCCAGCATTCTCGATCGCAATTTTCAATAACTTAGAAAGCAGACTTTCCAGAACAATTTCGCCAGAAATAGCTTGAGAAGATTTCATCACAGAGGCGAAATCCAGTGCTGCAAAACTCCCGGTAGTCGTCGAACACGTCGTCCGTGATACGTCGAAGCTGGGGGTTTCTTTAGTCAGTATTCGCGAGAAGAATTCAGGATATTCTTCTGATAAATCCTGCACTTTTGCTTTGGCTCCCCAGCGAACATAGCCATAGTAAGCATCCGTCAAATAAATCTCCGCTATCTTCTCCCGCCCGCGAGAGAAATAAAACTCAGCAGCGCGTTCATTAGCTAGGGCTTCTTCCTGAATGTATCCCTGTTCTCTGGCTCCTTGAATGCTAGCGTCATAATACTCCATCGCTTTGCCAATTTTACCCAATACCCGCGCTTTCTCCGCCTCCACTAATTCGTACTTATGCTGGAAGTTAGAGGGGGCATGAAATGCCCATTTCTGCATTTTTTCTTGATTAGCTTCAACTAAGCTGATGTATTGCTGTTGTTCGGCGTGTGAAGCTTGAGGATAAACAGCGAGTAGAGCAAGGGAATAATAGAAGTTGTGAGGAGCACTAACTACCATTCCCATCACGCTGACTGCGTGTTCGGCGGCTAAACAGGCATTGGCAACGGCATTCTTGGGTTCTTTAAATAGATATAATAGAATTGTCTTGGCTAGATAAGTTATAAACAGCAAAATTCTATTGTTAGTTTCAATAAAAACAGGCAACATTTGTGTTTCATTAAAACTTTTGCCCGCCAACTGACATTGGGTCTCAGATTCATTTTGAAGATTTAGCGTCAATTGGTGAAATATTTGGATGTAATAGATAGAATAATCTTGTTTTAGTTTGAGCGCTAAATCTAGATATTGCTCTTGTTCCTCTTCTACAATGTCTAATCGTTCGCCCGTTAAAAATATGCTCGCACAATAGACAGTAACACAATAACCGGCATATTCTATATCTCCAGTTTCCACTCCACTTTGAAACGCTGACAGTAAGGGGACTAAAGCTTTTTTAGCTGGCTCTTTCCAGTGTATAACCAAGCCATAAAATAATTGATTAACTTTACATTTAAGCGAGTTAGCATTAAATTTATTCAACAACGTTAATCCCAAGTTACCCGACTGATATGCGGCATCTATATCCCCTATTACCGAACACAGTATTACACTATAAAAAGCATACGCAAAAGCAGTAAAAGGCGAATGACCATACTCCATGCAGATTTTAACCAAAGTCACTGCAAGTGGAGCCAAAATTGCGGGATTAGCAGTAATAACAGGAGAAATAAGAGAAGTCAGTATACTTAAAGCGGCTATTTTGTAAGGGTCTGTTATCTCTGGGATATTGTCTAAGTCTGCGATATCTGGCAACTCAACCAGAAAACCCCCGTTACCCTCGTCATTTGACAAGGAAACACCCAGCATATCCAGCACTTGCAGTCCCGTATCAATGGCTTTTAACATCTGATTTTGAGCCATATAATACTGGATTTGTAGCTCGTATACTTTCACTTTTTCGAGCAGGGTGCTAGCTTGTTGCAGAACAACTTCAGCAAGAATTGCTGACTTTTCGTAATTGGTATTAATATATTCTGCTTCCACCGCTTCTACATAGAGTGCTAGTGTCAGATCGTAGTTACTCTGCCAACTTTTTTCTGCCAAAAGTTCTAACCCTACTCTTAGTTGGGTGACAGCAGCTTCATAAGCTGACGCTGCTTTTGCTTTTCGACCAGCTATTAAATTTAATCGGGCTAGACGATCTTTTTTGGGCTGATCGGTGATGAAGTCAGCCCCAACATTTAACTGATTGACAATCTCAAAAATATTTTCTTCAATCTCGTCTGCTGGAGTATTCTCAAGTAGCAGTTCACCAATTTTTAAATGGGTCTGTTGTTTCTGAGATTCGGGAATAAGAGAATACGCCGCTTGCTGCACCCGGTCATGGAGAAATTTGTAAGCGATAGGCGCGTGATGGCTGTAAGGGAAAGGACCAGGTGAGCATGATAGCAGAGGAGAATCTGGAGCTATTGTCTCATTTCCTTCCCTGCTCATTTCATCGGAGGTAAAAACGAGAGGGATTTTGTAGGCTTCGCTCAGGGGCAAAACCAAGCCAGCCTGAAGCGCTTCCCACAAATGGGCTGCCGTTTCCGACTGAGATTTTTCATTGACAATAGCCAGAACCTCTAAATTAAATTTGTCTCCAATACAGGCGGCTAATTTTAAGACATCCTGCGTTTCCTCCGAGAGTTTTTGAATATTTCTGGCAATCAGTTCGACGACATTATAATCCGTGATGCCTACTGCTTGAATTTGGTTCAATGACCAATGCCAGCACCCAGCACTGAATTCAAAGGTTAATAGCTTTTCTTGATGCAGAGTAGCGAACATCTGAGTCAAGAAGAAAGGATTCCCCTGAGTTTTATTGAAAAGTAGCTCGGACAATTCAGAAACCCGGTTTCTCGGAGCGGAAGACTCCTTCAGGGTATCCGCTACCAGCAAGCTGACGTTGCCAATATCCAAAGGACGGAGGGTGATATTATTTACAACCGCCCCATTCTTTTGAATCTCCTCCAACGTCAGCATCAACGGATGCGTCGGACTAACTTCATTATCTCGATAGGCTCCCATCAGCAGTAAATATTGGCTGTCAGGGTCACAAATCAGCAGATGAATTAACTTGAGCGATGCCGAATCTGCCCACTGTAAGTCATCCAAAAAGACGACGAGGGGGTGTGAGGGTTTAGTAAATACATGAATGAATTCTTTAAACACGCGATTAAAGCGATTCTCTGATTCAGATGGCCCCAATTGCGGAACAGCTACTTGAGGGCCGACAATCAGTTCGACTTCGGGAATGACATCTATTATGACTTGGCCATTGGAGCCTAAAGCTTCTAAAAGTTGCTGTTTCCAAATCGCTAGTTTTTCCGAACTTTCTGTTAACAGGTGCCGCATCAAGCCGGCGAAAGCTTGAATCAATGAAGCATAAGGAATATTTCGCTTTAATTGGTCAAATTTACCGGAGATAAAATAGCCCCGCTGCCGGAGAATGGGTTTTTGAACTTCATTCACTAAGGAAGATTTGCCAATTCCTGAGTAACCGCTCACTAGCATCATTTCGCTGTTTCCGCCGGAGACTCGCTCAAAGGCTTCCATCAAAGTGGCTACTTCTTGCTCGCGGCCATATAGTTTTTGCGGGATAAGAAATTGTCCAAATTTATCTCTCTTACCGATGGGAAAGTTGCCAATTTTCCCATGCGTTTGCAGTTGATGACGGCACATTTCTAGGTCAGCTTTTAGCCCCAGGGCGCTTTGGTATCTGTCTTCAGCGGTTTTGGCTAATAATTTCATTACGATGTCAGAAATCGCTTCGGGAATCTCACCGATATGCTCATGGGGTGGCACTGGTCTTTTAGCGATATGGCAGTGAATTAATTCCAGGAGGTCGGTGGCTTGATGCGGGAGCTTTCCAGTCAGAATTTCATAAAAGGTGACACCTAATGAGTAAAAGTCGGTGCGGTAGTCAATTGAGCGATTCATCCGCCCGGTTTGCTCTGGAGACATATAGGCGGGGGTGCCTTCTAGCAAGTTGGGATTGCTAAGGCTCTGGTTTTCTCGCTCTAGGTACGTGGAAATGCTAAAATCTATGATTTTAATTTTATCTGTTTTGGAATTGATAATGATATTCTGCGGTTTAATATCTTTATGGATAATCTTATTTTCATGCAGTTGAGCTAGGGTCTCTGCCAAATGAATTGCCAGACTTAGAAATTCGCTTATTTCAAGGTGTTTAGCTGCGATTAGGTTTTTCAGAGATTTTCCCCCAAAATCTTCTAATATCAGCGCCAGACCGTTATTATGCTTTTGTAAAGAGTGAGCTTTGACAATCCCTGCCATGTCAAGAGTTTTGAGGATTTTATATTCATGTCTCAACCGGGCGATTTCTTCTATTGTGGGATACTCGGCTTTGAGGGTTTTTACTATAACGTGAGTTTGCTCCGACTGCTTAACCCCCCGATAAATAACTGTATTGACACCTTCATGAAGCGGCAACGATAAGAGTTTGTAACCGGGCAGCGTGGTTTTCATATTCGTTTTTTCCATGAGTACGATTATTCTGGCCTGGAATTGATAGAGGGAAATCGGAGACGGCGATGTTCGATCGCCTGTTGGGAAAAATTAAACGAGCAGGGAATCAGCTTATTAGCAAGTGGCAATATTTTATCCGCTCATTCAATGCTAAAGTGCATCAGGGTCGGATATTTATCTATAATACTTCTGCTGGAGTTGGGCAAGTAAGAAGGCGCATTCACATAAATTATCCGATCGCACTACCTCAATCATCTGTTTAAACGTCTCTCGCTGTACTTCGCACAGATGCTTAAAGTTTTCCGAACTCAGGTTTTTCACATCCCAGTAGCTTACCTGTTTCAGCATGAATTATTCCAACTTACTATTATACATCCTACTACCACATATTTGCAGCACTGCGACCGAGCGCTAGTGTTCGCGTCGAGCGAAACATTTGTATGAGAGCAGCATACCCCCAAAAATTGAGTTAGAAGATAATATTGGCAAGATGGTCATCCTTGATATAGAAACAGGCGACTCTAAAGTTGATGAAAATGGTTTACACGCTGCTGATTACCTGAGTGCGAAACATCCAAATGCTAGACTTTTGGGTATCCCTATTGGATATAAACTTGCTGCATCTGTAGGTAGTGTCATTGAGCGTCTCTCTAAGTAATTTCACGTATGGTAGGTGATAGATAGGCTAAACTTAATTTTATTGGATTTTGCTTGAAAGTCAAGCTGTTAGAGTTGGAATTCATAAGAACGTTCACTGGGGTGGTTCCGAAAGACTCTGACCCTGATTTATATGTACTCTATGTTTCCGTTTTCTAAGAGAGCGCATTCTCAAGGAGAAACTTTAGACGACATACAAGCGAACTTACGTGAAGCGAGTAAAATGTGGTTGGAAGATGAGAATCGAGCATTAAATCGACCTTCTATTCACTACGAGGTTCACTTAAGTACGATCGCTCTTTTAGTCTTTACCCTTAATTATTCTAGTTTCTCTAGTTGGGAGGATAGCAGCGAATGCTAACCGGACTGCAACTCATGCTAAAAACCATCGAAGGTATTTGCATCACTTGCCAAACAATCCTATAATGGGTCATCATAATCTTGATGATTGTTTCGTTTCATTTTTATAACTAAGCTAATATGCGATCGCTTGTCTTGACTCTAGCTCTCATATGTTTAGCCACCCCCGCTGTTGCCACAACCTGCGAGGAAAGCTTTCAAAAAAAGGGGGACTTTTTGAATGGTGCCGCCTTTTCTGCACGTGTTCAGGTTGAGGGGTTATCGATAGAGAGAGCATTTTCCCAATTACGACCCATTTTGGCCCGCGAAGGCATCAAGACTCTCAGCACGGATCTGAACTTAGGTGTAATGAAAGCAGAAAATCCCGCCACAGCATTTCAGCGTGCTTTGCCAATTGATGTATTTGCCTCAATGGACGGCAATCTATTAAATGTTGAGATGATCTTTACCCTTCCCAGTGGGGTGGGTGCAAGTAAAGACACGGTGAAGGGATACTTGTGTGGTGCACTAAATCAATTATTGCCCCAAACTACAAAGTAATATCTAATCATTCATTTGATGAATTGTAGTTTCCCACACTCGATCGCCAAACCCAATACTTCAAAATTACCTGGGGGCGATCGCTCTTTAATTCGGTGCGTTAGCGAAGCCCTCGAAGAGGATCGCTCTCTGAGTTTCTAGCCTTATTGTCCTATGGATAGTGTGATATTAGTTTGGGCGATCGAAGTGTTAGACAGCAACTACAGTATAATTAATAGTTATACGCTCTGAGTTATTTGTTGAAGCATAGTTGTAAGCTTACTGGTGGGTAATTAAAATTTATGAGCTATTCAGAAGCATTTTCACCCAACTACATTACGGCACGAGAGCGATTTCGAGCAGCATCTTCATCTGTCGGTTATCAGGACACTGCCTATCCAATCGAGCAGGTTAGTCCAACTGGTGAAGAATTAACTATTGATGTGGCTATCGGTGGTTCTTCCAACCCACGACGATGTGTAGTCATTTCTAGTGGCTTGCATGGAGTAGAAGGCTTTCTGGGCTCTGCAATTCAACTTACCTTGTTAGAAAATCACCAACTTCTCAGATCGTTGTCGCCTGATTTTAAGGTTATATTTATTCATGCTCTGAATCCTTATGGTTTTGCATGGCGACGACGTTGGAATGAAAACAACATAGACTTAAACCGTAACTTTTTATTATCTGAAGAAATTTTTGATGGCAGCCCAAAGGATTATCCTAAATTCAATTCCTTTCTAAATTCAACGTCGTCGCCATCACGCTTTGAACCTTATATTTTTCAATCTCTCTGGCTGATTTTGAAATATGGAATGACGAGTTTGAAAAACACTTTTCCTGTAGGGCAATACGATTTTCCAAAGGGGCTGTTTTTTGGTGGTCATGCTCCATCCAAAACTCAAGAGATTCTAGCTAGCAATTTGCCCCAATGGATTGGTAATGCTTCTGAGGTAGTGCATATTGATTTCCACACAGGTTTAGGGCGCTGGGGAACTTATAAGCTTTTGTTTGACGGATCTGCAACATCAGAATCTTGTTCAAGACTAGCTCAACGATTTGGAGCAGAAAAAATAGAACCGAACAATACAGAAGGTGTGTCATATCCAATTCGCGGTGGATTAAAAACATGGTGCCAAGCTCTTCTACCAGAGTGTCGCTATGATTTACTAACTGCAGAATTTGGCACTTACTCAACGATTAAAGTTTTGAAGGCATTGCGGGCGGAGAATCGTGCTTACTGGTGGGGTAAGTCAGACCAGAACTATGAATGGACAAAAAACCAGTTGGTAGAAATGTTTGCACCCAGATCTCGCAAGTGGCGAGAACAATGCTTAACTCAAGGACTTGATGTTTGTAAACGAGCGTTGATGGACTGAAGGAGTTGCGACGGTAAGCGATCGCAATACTCAATACATTAAAAATACCAGTAGATCGATCGCCCTTCAATTCAATACGTTAGCGAAGCCCTCGAAGAGGATCGCTCTTGATGTTTCTAGCGTTAAGTTTATTGGTGGATGTTCTGCATCAAGTGGGATAGAGAGCTTTTTACACTTGGCAAATGGTGTTTTGTCGCGGAAAGCTGTGCAACCATTTCTGCACGAGACGAAACCTCAAGCTTACGGAACATTCGCTTCAAAGCTTGCTTCACTGAATTCTCAGTAATCCAAAGTTCCCTCCCGATTTCTGCGTTGGTTCGCCCCAAAGCAACCAATTCGGCAATTTGCAATTCACGAGGCGTTAGGCGTGAGGTCTTGAAAGGTTGGTGTTGCGATTCCCTACGGGATAGCTTCGCTTCGCGTACTGTTGCAGCCCAAACAGACAAGTGCAAACAAATCGCACTCAAATCCGCTAGATTTTCTGTATCGAAAGCGGGCATTGACTGTTCGCGCGTACAACCCACTACACCCATTAATTGACCGCGACTGACAATCGGCCCCGCCATCACGTGCCAATGATCGGGTCGGGGACAAATTATTGTCCAAACCTTGGGAGATGCCACCAATGCTTCATGGACAGGAGCGTGGCGCTCCGCTAAATAACGCACAACAGGATTGTGTTCGATCGATAGCCCAACTTTCAGTATTTTCTGAAGATTACTATCTACCAAGGGCAGTTGATCGAAGAAAAAGATTCCCGATCGTTTAGCTGCAAAATACTCGCCGATTTTGGGCAGGACTTGCGATCGCAAATCTTGTTCGTCCTTTACCTGGTCGAGCGCTTCAAATAAAAGCTGCAAGGGACTGTTCATGGTCATGGTGTCAAAAAGAGTACCCGATCGAGGTCTAGAAGCATTGCAATACTCGAATTATATTATCCTTGTAAACTCCAAAGCAACTTGACATGACAACCAGTTCGGAAATCGAGCCTGATCGCACTCCCACACGTGTGATACTCATCAGCTTTTATGTGACTTCAATCATCTTTAATGTCTGCTTGATTGCTCAGTTATTAACGGTTGGAGTTGCCTACTTCAATAATCCTGCATGGTGGAATATTCATGTTTGGTTCGTGCGAGGGTACAGTGGGCTGTCATTAGTATTACTGGGATGGTCGTTAATCGCGCCCTTCTCACGCAGAATACGAAATCTCGCCGCAAGTTTGCCAGTGCTGCTTGGGCTACAATTTTCCAGCATTCATCTCAAAAGTCCTCTTCACCTGGAAATACTCCATCCTCTAATTGGATTTACATTACTCTATGTTTCTTCAAGCCTTGTACATTCCCTAGGGCGTACTTTCTCGCCCACCAACAATCATAACCATTAAATTTGAGAGGTATAAATGACGCAAGATACAATTTTTAGTCCCTTCTTTGCAACAGTGTTTCTAACATTCTTAGTTTGGGCGTATATGTACATCCGCCGTATCAGTTTTATCACCAGTATCAAGCTCGCTCAGAATGAACTTGCTGTACCGGGCGCCCTGGCACAAATTTCGCCACCCAGCGTATCCAATCCATCGGATAACCTAAAAAACCTGTTCGAGATTCCGGTACTTTTCTATGCGCTTGTCCTATACCTGTTCATCACAAAGCAGGTGGATACAGTGTATGTGAACGCCGCGTGGGTATTCGTTGTATTTCGTACATTGCATAGTGCTGTTCATTGCACATTCAATCTCATCATACTTCGGTTCTACCTCTACCTATTTGCCACACTCGCGGTGTGGTTCATCGCGATCCGCGCAGCACTTATCCACTTTGGCACAATCAACTAACATCGTTCAAAGGAGGTATCAAGTTATCAACAGGCGCCGAACAATGAGGGTGCAGCGGAAACTCCACCCTGTTTCTGCGTGTGTGTTTGGGGTCTGGCGGGGCGGTCTGCCACTGAACCGAGTCGTTAGATCGCGATCGCAATACCCAATACTTTAAAATTACCAGTAGAGCGATCGCTCTTCAATTCTGTGCGAGTAGTATAATGGACGAGAGATTGAACTCCCGATTAAATTTCCATGTATAGACCAACTGCTTTTCAAGAAGACAATCTTGATAAACTGGTTGCTTTCATGAGAGCCAATAGTTTTGCAACATTGGTATCTAGCGTAGAGGCTGTACCTTGTGCTTCACATATTCCTCTCGTCATCGCAATGCAAGGGCAGGTCGTAAAATTGAGCGGTCATCTCTCGAAGCAAAATCCTCAATGGCAAGCCTTCGGATCTGCTGAGTCATTGGCTATCTTTACCGGGCCGCACGCTTACATCTCCCCTACACAGTATGAAAAACACGAGAGCGTACCAACATGGAACTATATTGCTGTTCATGCGTATGGTGTTCCCAAAATCATCATGCTCAATGACTCACCAAAAGCCATGAACAAGATGATAAATCAGATGATAGACGCCTACGAGGTTGACTACCAATCGCATTGGGACGGTTTATCAAATCAATTCCGTGAAGGGATGATGGATGGTATTGTAGGATTTGAGATGACTGTAACTCGACTGGAAAGAAAGTACAAGCTCAGTCAAAACCGCAGCCAAGTCGATCGAGAAACTGTGTCAAACACACTACTACAGAGTTTTGATCCGGCCGCTCGTGCGGTGGGTGTCGAGATGAAACAGAACCTGGAATCGAATTAGACTGTGGAGCGCACAATTGCTGCTGCTTAAATTTAGGATGAAGTGAAAATTAAACATTTAGCTTTGACTAATTTTAATGATGTTTTAGACCCACCTGCTCTGGGGCTCAATCCTTGGTCTTAGGCTGGAAGTATCCGAACATTAGGCAGATAATTCTAGAGTGTTTAATTTGATACTAAATACTACGGATGTCGATCGGTTCGGCCCTATTTTTGATAAATCTAGAGATTTGTATAAGTCGATTGGGGACTGCGACGAGGACTATCGGCGGTGAGAGGGTTGCGAAAATTAGTCGATCAGGATATGATTTTTTTTCTTCAAATCTCTTTCTAATTTTTATAGCTCCATGAGGAGGCAGACCGACATAAAAGGTATATCATAACCTTAACCGGATCATTTCTTCCCAGATATGTTCTACTGTTCTAATCCCAGGTGTTCTCATCCTTTCAATCCCGACAACTCTAAATTTTGTCAAAGTTGCGGCCAGTCCGACCTCACGCCTCTCTTCAGAAACCGCTACCGCGTGATTCGACTGTTGGGCGAAGGGGGATTTGGGAGAACTTATGAAGCGGTAGATACGGATCGCATGGACGATCCCTGCGTAATTAAGCAGTTTGTACCCCAATTTCAAGGAACCTCAGCACTTGAAAAAGCCTCACAATTGTTTAAAGAAGAAGCGAAACGACTTTACGAACTCGGTGAACATCCCCAAATTCCTCGATTAATTGCTTATTTTGAACAAGACAAGCGACTTTATTTAGTACAAGAGTTGATTGAGGGGCAAACTTTACTAGCAGAATTAACTCAGCAGGGTGTTTTTAGCGAAGAAAAAATTTGGCAGTTGTTGGCAGATGTACTGCCGATTTTGAAATTTGTGCACGATCGCCATGTCATTCACCGAGACATCAAACTTGAGAATATCATGCGGCGCCGCACCTCTGTTAGCTCCTCCCTGCCAAAGGCGGGAAATTTTCGGAATTCAGCTTTCCGAAGAGGAGGGCGGGGAGAGTTAGTTTTGATAGATTTCGGTATTTCCAAGCAAGTGACGGGCTCGCTGATGAGCAAAGTAGGCACGACGGTAGGAACGCCCGGATATTCGCCTGTAGAACAAATGCGCGGTCAAGTTTTCCCCGGAAGCGATTTGTACAGTTTGGGAATAACTTGCCTGAGACTGCTAACTCAATGTTTGCCAAAAGTTGACGGTTCCGATGACCTTTATGACCCGATAAACGGCGGCTGGATGTGGAGAGAACGCTTGCCAGCAGGCACAAAAATTAGCAGCGAGTTGACAAAAATTTTAGATAAGTTAATTGAAGATTATCTCAAAAATAGATATCAATCTGCTGATGAAGTAATTAAAGCTTTAAATCTCTATTGTTTACCTCCCCAACCCCCTTTTGTCAAGGGAGGACCACTTTCTTTAAATTCTTCTGTGACCAAGGGAGGCCCACTTGCTTTAAATTCTTCTGTGACCAAGGGAGGGCCCCTTGCTATCCATACTCCGCTCAATCAAAGCGGGCAAATCAATAGCAATATCTCTGTCAATAGCAGGGTAAAATCCCGCACCAATCCGCCTCCGAACCCGGCATCGCAGAGAATGCCCGCTGTCAAAAGCACTTTTAAATTTCAGGTGGTGACAGTAGACAAGCGCGGGAAGCAAACTAAGGTTAACAGCGGGCAAGCGCGTTTTTTTGAAGAACATCTTGGTAGCAGTACACTGATGGAAATGGTATCTGTTCCTGGCGGTACTTTCCTCATGGGTTCTCCAAAAAATCGGGGTGACAGCGACGAAAAACCGCAGCACCCAGTAACTTTAGGATCTTTCTATATTAGCAAATTTCCAGTCACTCAGACCCAGTGGGCAGCAGTGGCGGCCCTGCCGGAAATTAAAATATTTCTCAATCCCGATGCTGCCCGTTTTAAAGGTGCAAATCGACCTGTAGAAAATGTATCTTGGTACGAGGCTGTGGAGTTTTGCGATCGACTTTCTCGCAAAACTGGTAAGAATTATCGCTTGCCTAGCGAAGCGCAATGGGAATATGCTTGCCGGGGGAAAACTACGGGGCCGTTTCACTTTGGGGAAACGATTACCAGCGACTTAGCCAATTACAACGGAAATTCTAATTACGCTGACGCGCCGAAGGGAGTTTATCGCTTTCAAACGACAGATGTGGGCAGTTTTAAACCTAATGCTTTCGGATTGTACGATTTCCACGGAAATGTTTGGGAATGGTGCGCGGATTCTTGGCACAATAATTATAACGGTGCGCCTGCGGATGGTAGCGTTTGGGAGTCTGACGGGGACTGTTCGCTGAGGTTGTTGCGGGGGGGTTCTTGGAACGATCATCCTCCGAATTGTCGCAGCGCGTGTCGCCTCAGATATCAGCCTGATTGCAAGGCTAGTATTGTTGGTTTTCGAGTGGTTGTTTCTGTTGTTTAAGAATGGCGATTCCCTTGGGATAGTTCCGCTTCACAAACTTTTTAACTTAACTAAAACTCAACCAGCTAAAAACTGTTTCAACAGTCAATTCTAACTCAATGCCATTAAGTATTGGCAAATCAGTTGCACCTTCGTACAACTCCACTCTTTGGCCGGAAAATACCGCTAAAATACTTTCTTCTTCTGGAATCATTAACCACCCCAATTCAGTGCCTTGTTGCGAACAAGCAAGTAATTTAGCAAGCACTTTTGTTTGGCTTTGTTCGGGAGAAAGAATTTCAATCGCCCAGTCTGGATAAATTTCAAAGCGGTTAGCAATTCTACCCGATGGTAGAAAAGGAATTCTTTCCCACCGGAATACTGCTACATCTGGGACGAGTGATACACCGCCGAAAGTGCAACGCAACTCTGGAAAAGCATAAGCAATCTTTGGTGTTTCGACTATTTGGTTGATGACATTGCAAAGCTTACCTTGCAATCTGCTATGTTCACCTTGAGGCATGGGTTTTTGAATGATTTCTTTGTTGATATATTCAGAAGCTGGCTCCGTTTCGGGAAGTTTGAGGAACTCCTCTAAGTTGGGCGTTATTTTAATGACTGTAGTCATAGGTAAAGTAGATTTTAGATTTTAGATTTTAAATGGGATAGATATCAGAACCCCGACTGTTTAAAAGTCGGGGTTCTGATATCTATTATGAAGGACAAATTCTTGCCTTAACTAGCCTTCTTTTGAGGAGTGACTATGCGTTCCACACTCATAGCAGCCACGCTCAACGTCACCACAGCCATGCCCAGAATTGCCACAGGCTGCAACTTCTCATTGATAATTAGAAAACCGAATAGTGCGGTCATTGCCGGCCCCAAAGTGCCAATTACTGACGCTAAGGCAGCCCCCGCAAAGCGGATGGCAAAATTATTCAAAAGATAGCTAAACAGCGTCAGCACCCCTAAAACCACGCCTCCCATAATCAAACCGGGCCAAACATTTTGGTCGATTTTAGGAGAAAAATTTTCCGACAGCGGCACCCACAAACTCAGGGACGAAAATACAAAAATCGCGGCGAAATTAACTAAACTAAAAGGAATTGGATGCAGCTTGCCCGCGGCCATTTGCGTCAGCAATACGTAACCTGCAAAGGTAATCCCAGAAGCCAGTGCTGCAGCGACTCCCACCCCGACATTGCCACCGCCCGGAGGTTGAACCGCAAAACTCGGCCACCCAACTAAAATCAAACCTGCGGTAATCCCCACTATCGCCAAAAAGCCGACTGTGCTGGGGCGAGAGCCAAACAAGATCCAAGAACCTAGTACGGTGACGATCGGATAAATAAAGAAAATCGTAATCGCAATCCCCGCTGGAATATTGCCGATCGCCAAATAAATCAAAACCTGAGACAAAAACAGAAAAAATGCGCTTCCTAAAACCTTTCCCCACAAAGATTGATCGCCCGACTGGAACAACCGTCTAATATCTTTCCACACAGAAGGATACAGAAATGTCGCCAATATCGGCATCAAAGCCATCACCACGATCAGCCGCATCAACAAAATCAACAAAGAATTTCCAAAACCCGGAGTCACCACCCCCGGAAATTCAAACAACCCAAAAACCACCCGAGGATTTTTGCCTTTAATCAGAATTCTCAAACAAACATTAAACAGCGACAATACCACCGCCGAAGACAAAGCCAGCACCAAACCTGTCTGCACTTGAGAAGCTACTTTAGCGGGTGCCGTCGGTGGCGCTGAAGAAGGCTGTGGAACCGGTTCTCGCGGCGTTTCCACAGGTGTTGGCTGCAGAAGTTGCGGGCGGACAGAATTAACAGAATTAACAGAATTAGTTGATTCCTCGACATAGGAATCTTGAGCATCGAAAGGATTCTCAAGATATTCTTCTTCTGATTCGAGTTCTTCCCTGATGCGGTTTACGAGATTTTGTAACAGCTCTTCCCCTTGCAGTTCCAGGGTTTTCATGTTATTGAGCCGCACGGAAAGCTCGCTTTCGTAACTCGTTAAATCTTGTTCCAGCATCTGGAAACTGCGATCGATCCTTTCATCCAGCGCCGCCAGCAACTGCGAGGCTCGTTCGTCGTAGTTGCTCGGCGGCAGGGGTATCGGGAACTCGCCGCTGGGAATCGGGCTGCTGAGAGAATTTCCAGAGTTAGCGCTGAGTTCGTTGAACCGCTGCACCAACAAATCCTGCAAATTGTGAGCCAAAACTTGAGCCAACTGCTTCAGCCACAATTGCTGCTGCTGAATGTATCGCCCCGACAGAGATTCCATTTGCTGAGACTGCAATTTGCGATATTGCTCCCGGAGGTCTTCAATATCTTCAATCAGGTGATTTTTTTCAGTTTGCAGCCGAGTAATGTCTTGATTTAACTGGCCTTTGACATTTTGATGCAAAGCGTCCAGTTCTTGCATTACTGAGTGGAGGACTTCTTCTGCTGATTGTGCATCCTCTGGCTCGCCCTTTGACGAGTATACGTTCCGCTGCGCCATTAGCCTATAACCTCTAATTTAAACTGCACGTTCACTGTTCTTAAGTATTTTGCCAAATCAGGCCGCAAGTTCTAGTGAGTGGCTCTAAAAGATTGCGGACACTGTTGAATCAATAGTAGTCGCTAAGCTACAAATGTGAGAAAATTGCGTGAAGCAAAGCTATCCGGTAGGGAATCGCCCCAAGAACACTTTGTGCAATTAGAAATCATACTACAGCATGACCTCTCCACGGATTGCTCCCGGTAATTCTCGCATCTAACTCACCCGATTGCACCCGAATCACAAGCCTAAGAGGCCCTTCCGCGACTAAATTTGATTGGGGGGTCGCACTCCTAGCCCCTCAATGGATAACTTAATGCTGCGGCCAGAAATCCGGTTTCTTTTGCCCGCCTTTCTCCCGCACTCCCGCACCCAGGTTTATGATTTTAACAGTTCCGATCTTTTGCTCGCGAAAGTTTTAAGAGGCGATCGCACCCTGAAAAAGCCACCCCCGCGCCATCCAAAAATTAACACATCTCATCCCCCAAGAGCAACAGATATGGCCTCCGAAATTTATGACAATTCCTTTACAAAGGATATAGAAAAACTGAATATTTCCTCAGAAGGCGAAGTCTTTGTCTTTCCCGCCTCATTTGCCCAGCAGCGCTTGTGGTTTCTCGACCAATTCGCACCGGAAAACCCTTTCTATAATGTAGTAACAGCACTGCGCTTAACTGGTTCCCTCAACTTAACAGCCTTAAAGCAAACCTTCAACGAAATAGTGCAGCGCCACGAAACTTTGCGAACCACTTTTGCAGCGGTATCAGGTCAACCAGTGCAGATAATCTCTCCCGATTTCAAGACTAATTTAAAAGTATTAGACTTGCAAGATTTGCCACCAGAACAACAGCAAACAGAAGCAAAAAAACTATCCGCAGCCGAATCTCTTCGCCCTTTCAATTTATCCACCGGGCCGCTGATGCGAGTCACCATCCTGCGGCTGAAAGAAACCGAGCATATTCTCTTGCTAAATATGCACCACATAGCCTCCGATGATTGGTCGATCGGTGTGTTAATTCGAGAACTGGAGGCTATCTATACAGCTTTGATAAATCAACAGCTATCTCCCCTCCCAGAATTATCACTTCAATATGCCGATTTTGCAGAGTGGCAGCGCGAATGGCTGCAAGGTGAAGTATTAGAAACTCAGCTAGCTTATTGGCGGCAGCAATTGCACGGGATTTCAGTGTTAAATTTGCCGACCGATCGCCCTGCACCAGCTATGCAAAATTATCGGGGAAAAACTCAATATTTAGAACTGCCTAAAAAGCTAAAAAACGCACTTTTAGCGCTCTCGCAGCGAGAAGGAGCGACTTTATTTATGACAGTGCTCGCTGCATTTCAAACTTTGCTTTACCGTTACTCGCAACAAGAAGATATTGTTGTCGGTTCGCCGATCGCCAATCGCAACCGCAGCGAAATTGAAGCATTAATCGGTTTTTTTGTCAATACTTTAGTGCTGCGAACAGACTGCTCGGGAAACCCGACATTTCGAGATTTTTTGGGCCGAGTGCGGGAAGTAACTCTGGGAGCTTATGCTCACCAAGATTTGCCTTTTGAGAAGCTCGTCGAGGAATTGCACCCAGAGCGATCGTTGAATCGCCACCCGCTGTTTCAGGTGGTATTCGGACTGCAAAATGCGCCGCTAGACGAACTAGAATTGCCCGAATTAAAGTTGAGTTCTTTCCCTTTCGAGACTCAAACAACGCGCTTTGATTTAGAGCTATATTTATGGGAAGCTTCGGATAATTTTAGGAGCAGGTACGGCGAACATTGGGAAGATTCGGAAGGCCTCAGAGGCTTAGCTGTGTACAATACGGATTTATTTGATGAAGTTACGATCGCCCGAATGCTGAGGCATTTTAAAACGCTGCTGGAAAGCATTGTTGCTAATCCAAAACAACGAATCGCTAACTTACCTTTATTGAGCGAGGATGAAGTGAATCAATTATTCAGAGAATGGAACGATACTCGGACAGATTATCCTCAAAATAAGTGCATTCATCAGTTATTTGAAGAGCAAGTCCAGCAGCATCTGGAGGATGTCGCCCTAACTTTCGAGGGCCAGCACCTCACTTACAGAGAACTCAACAGTCGCAGCAACCAACTGGCGCGCTACCTACAAAAACTGGGCGTGGGGGCGGAGGTTTTAGTGGGGCTTTGTGCAGAACGATCGATCGACCTAATTGTCGGGATGTTGGCTGTACTGAAAGCGGGAGGGGCTTACCTACCGTTAGATCCGAGCTATCCGCGCGATCGGCTAAACTTGATGCTGGAAGATGCTCGAGTTAAAGTCTTGCTAATTCAGGATAAATTGATTGAGAATTTCCGAGACTTCTCAAACTCGGTGATTTACTTCGATCGCGACTGGGAAGACATAGCCAAAGAAAGCGCCGAAAATCCCGCCAACACCGCAACAGCAGACAACCTAGCTTACGTTATTTACACATCTGGCTCCACAGGAAAACCCAAGGGAGTTGCTGTCACCCACAAAGCAGTAAATCGGCTGGTACTCAACACCAACTATATAAAAATAGAACCTACCGATAAAATTGCCCAAGCATCAAACGCTTCATTCGATGCAGCCACATTCGAGATTTGGGGAGCCTTGCTTAACGGCGCTCAACTCGTGGGAATTAGCACAAATATTACCCTTTCGCCTCACGATTTAGCCTTAGAACTGCGCCAACAAGGAATCACAGTTTTGTTTTTAACAACTGCCTTATTTCAACAAATTGCTAGAGTTTTACCGCAAGCTTTTAATTCGCTGCGCTGCTTGCTGTTTGGCGGAGAAGCGGTCGATATGAGATGGGTTAAAAAAGTTCTAAAACAGGCGCAAACCACTCAATTAATTCACGTTTACGGGCCTACAGAAAATACCACATTTTCGGCTTATTATTGCGTGCAAGACGTACCCGAAACCGCAACATCTATCCCCATCGGCCGCCCGATCGCCAACACGCAAATTTATCTCCTCGATGCGGATTTGCAGCCGGTGGCGATCGGCGTTATAGGTCAATTGTACGTCGGCGGTGACGGACTGGCGAAAGGCTACCTCAACCAGCCTGATTTAACTGCTGCTGCATTCATTCCCAATCCTTTTAGCAACAAATCTGGTTCTAGCCTTTATAAAACAGGTGATTTAGGCCGCTATCAGGTTGACGGCAACATCGAGTTTTTAGGCCGCGTTGACGACCAAGTAAAAATTCGCGGCTACCGCATAGAATTGGGAGAAATTGAAGCGGCTTTGTGCCAGCATCCACAAGTGCGCGAAGCAGTAGTAATTGTGAGGGAAGACATCCCCGACGATAAACATTTGGTAGCTTATGTTATTCCTGACGGCATTAAGGAAAAATTAGAAACTCAAAATCTTAAGTCAAGTGAGTTGCGCCAATTTTTGAAAGAAAAGTTACCAGGATATATGGTTCCTGCAACTTATGCAGTGTTGGAGAATATGCCACTGACGCCTAATGGCAAAGTAGACCGCCGCGCCTTGCCTGATATAGATACAGACAGCGAGGATCTAACAGAAAACTATGTAGCGCCTCGGACTGATCTCGAAAAGGCGATCGGGAAAATTTGGGCTAAAGTTTTGGGAAAACAGCAGGTTAGTATCTATGATAATTTCTTTGAACTAGGCGGGCATTCCCTGCTAGCAACTCAGTTGATTTCTCGCATCCGAGACGCTTTGCAAGTCGAGTTATCGGTCAGCAATTTTTTTGAGGCTCCGACTGTGGCGAGTCTGGCAAAATACATTGAAACAATGCGCTGGGCAGCGACTGGTTTGGATACTCCCAGAACAGACGAAAATGAGCGCGAAGATGTGGAATTTTAAGGGCTTACATAATTGGATGATTTTGATTGTTTTGTGGAATTGGCATTTGCCTGTCGGTAGAAATTACCGCAATGGGAACTGATATTCAAGTCTGCTTCACGAGGAGATGTAGACCTGTTACTTCCTAACCTCCTAAAGGCTGAGGCTGCCTATATACTTGCAAAATTGCTTGCAGGGCATTAAAAATAAGGGAGAAAATGTTTTCTCAACAGCCAGTCATCAAGAAAATCCGAAACGATGTCCAACCAAGCGTCTGACCATCTTAAACAAAATGCTGAAAAAATTATGCGGATGTGGGAGAAGCGGGCGCGTGAGGAAGTCAGCGCATCAACACATCAAGATTCTCTTGTCTTGCAAGATTCCCTACCTCTCTACTTAAACCAACTGGTAGATGAACTCTCAAACAGAATTGTCAGGACATCTGCGCGAATTACAGCCGACGAGGTAGAAAGTACGCGGATTGGCAAGCTGCATGGGCATGAACGGGCGGGGTATGCGGACTACTCCATGAGTCACCTCATTTTCGAGTATCACCTCCTCCGTCAAGTAATATTTCAAGTTTTAGAAGAAGAAGCACCTTTAGGAGTGGAGGATAGAGACATTATTATCGGCTCCATTGAGCAAGCCGTTAATGACGCGGCCACTCAATTCTCCGAAACGCTGCGAGATATTCAAGAACTATTTATGGTGACGCTAACTCACGATCTCAGAAATCCCATCAATGTCGTAAAAATGGGAACTCAACTAACTCTGCGGCGGCTGGAACGAGGAGATAGCCACGCGGATGTGGCCGCGAGGATGCTCAGTGCGATCAATCGGCTGGATTCGATGATTCAAAATCTGCTTGATGCGAGTCGGCTGCGGGCAGGACAGAGCTTAAAGATTGAAGTTGAAGAATGCGATTTAAAGGTGCTAGTCCAAGAGGTAGTAGAAGATTTGAGCTTCGCTTATGGAGAGCGGTTTGTTGTGGTCTCTGATTCTGATATGAGAACTTTTTGCAGCCGTAAAGAAATACGGCGGGTGATTGAAAATTTAGCAATTAACGCTGTGAAATATGGTAGTGCTAGTACGCCGATTACACTCACGCTCCAGCAAACTGAAACGCAGATCAGCCTTACTATCCATAATGAAGGCGATCCGATCGCCCTAGACGCTCAATCCATCCTATTTCAACAATTTCGTCGAACCATTTGTGCCCAGGAGCAAACCGGCTGGGGATTAGGATTATTTTTAGCAAAGAGTATTATTGAAGCCCATAAAGGGACACTTGCGGTTGAAAGTGCAGAGGGCAAGGGGACAAGCTTCATTATCAATTTATCAAAGATTCTTCTTTAGTTCGGGACATTAAGACTAAGAAGAAAAATAGAGTATAAAACAATACGGTTCAGTTAAGGAAAATTGTAGCGAAAATGTTGGGTTTCGTTCCTCAACCCAACCTACGCACTAAGATGCGTCCATCTTCGCTAATTCAGCGATTTGCTTCAACCTCTGAAGTTGCTGCGTTAGTTGCGTTTGTTGCCAGTCCCTTAGCTTCTGCGATTAATGGTGCTGCCCTGCGAGTTGAGGGTGGAGTGGTGCGATCGATTGTGTAGCGAAGTTTTTACCTTGATGTGCTTGGAAAATCTCTCACTCCCTACATTTCCGAACAGAATGCTTTCGTTCAAACAAAAATAAGGAGCGTTACATTTCATTAACTCACCCTAAAGCGATCGCTATTCCTGTGAGTCGTGATTTTTAGGCGATCGCACTTAACCTACAAGATCAGCGATCGCGCCCTTTACTCACCGAATACCAGACCGAACCACACTAAAGCGTCATGCCGATATGATTGAACGCGGTGGCCAGGAAGGAATTGCGGAGGAGTTGGACTACGAAAATGTGAAGGAGCGGTATCTTGCTGCGGTGAAGGCGATCGGTCAAGTTTAATCAATCTGCGATCGCTATTTCTGTGAGTCGTGATTTTTAGGCGATCGTTTCTTAACGCTTAACCCCAAAAGCGATCGCTCACAACTACCCTAATTTTAGGAACTGAATGATAGTATAAAGATTGCCTAAAATTATGTCTTAACATTTGCCGATATGCCTCTAAGTTGGAATGAGATTAAGCAAAGAGCGATCGCCTTTTCTAAGGAATGGGAAAGTGAAACTTCAGAGAAGTCAGAGTCGCAATCATTCTGGAATGACTTTTTTAATGTTTTTGGTATTACTCGGCGGCGGGTGGGGAGTTTTGAGCTACCAATTAAAAAGGCAGACAATAAGCAAGGGTTTATTGATTTGCTGTGGAAGGGGACGATTTTGGTGGAGCATAAGTCTAGGGGTAAGGACTTAGATAAGGCTACACAACAAGCAAAAGATTATTTTCCAAATTTAAAGGAGCATGAGTTACCGAAATATATTTTGGTGTCGGATTTTCAGAAATTCAGGCTTTATGATTTAGATACAAACGAAACTAAAGAGTTTGATCTAAAGGATTTTGTAAATCATGTGCATCTATTCGGCTTTATGGCGGGATATGAAAAACGGGTTTATAAGGATGAAGATCCTGTCAATATTGCGGCGGCGGAATTGATGGGGGATCTACATGATCGCCTCAAAGAAATTGGCTATACAGGGCATGACTTAGAGGTGTATCTGGTACGGCTATTATTTTGCTTGTTTGCTGATGATACGGGGATTTTTAACAAGGGAATTTTTTGGGAATATATCGATCTGCATACGAAGGAAGATGGCAGTGATTTGGCGATGCACATTGCCTCGATTTTCCAGGTTTTGAATACCCCAAATGAGAAGCGATTTAAAAATTTAGATGAGAATTTAGCGCAGTTTCCCTATGTGAATGGGAAGTTATTTGAGGAACTTTTGCAAACTGCGGCGTTTGATAAGCAGATGCGTGAAATATTGTTAAAGGCTTGTGCGTTTGATTGGGGTAAAATTTCCCCTGCGATTTTTGGGTCGATGTTTCAGGCAGTAATGAATGAGACGGAACGGCGAAATTTAGGGGCGCATTATACTTCTGAGAAGAATATCCAAAAGTTGATTAGACCGCTTTTTTTGGATGATTTGTATAGTTCGTTTGAGAAGGCTAAGAGTAGTAAGGGCAAGCTAAAGGCGTTACATCAAAAGATTTCGAGTTTGCATTTCCTCGATCCTGCTTGTGGTTGCGGCAATTTCTTGATTATTACTTATCGGGAGTTACGAGATTTAGAGATTTTGATTTTGTTGGAGTTGAATAAGAGTGGGCAGTTGGTGATGGATGTTCGCTCAATTATTCAAGTCGATGTAGATCAGTTTGCGGGGATTGAATATGATGAGTTTGCGGTGCGAGTGGCTGAGGTGGCGATGTGGTTAATCGATCATCAGATGAATGTGAAGGTGAGTAATGAGTTTGGGCAGTATTTTGTGCGATTGCCCTTGAAGAAGGCGGCGAAGATCGTGCATGGTAATTCGTTGCGGATTGATTGGGGGTCTGTTGTTGCAAAAGAGAAGTTAAATTTTATTTTGGGTAATCCTCCATTTGTCGGTTCTAAAATGATGAATGAAACACAAAGGGATGATCTTCTTGGTATATTTAACGATGCCAAAGGTGCTGGAGTTATGGATTATGTCTCAGCTTGGTATGTCAAAGCAGCAGAACTCATTCAAAATTCAAATATTCAAGTAGCTTTTGTTAGTACAAACTCAATTTCTCAAGGCGAACAGGTTGGCATTTTGTGGAATGTTCTATTTAATGAGTACAAAATAAAAATTCATTTTGCTCATAGAACTTTTAAGTGGGCAAATGAAGCAAGAAAAAATGCTGCTGTATACTGCGTTATTATTGGGTTTGCGAACTTTGATATTGCAGAGAAACGTATTTTTGAGTATGAGGATATCAAGGGCGAACCATTGGAAATACAGGCAAAAAACATCAATCCTTATTTGGTAAATGGAACAGATACAACAATTCAAAGAAGACAAAATCCGTTGTCTAATATCCCATCTATAGGTATTGGTAATAAACCAATTGATGGCGGGAACTATCTATTTACAACGCCAGAAAAAGAAGACTTTATCAAGATAGAGCCACGATCTGCCAAATGGTTTAGAAAATGGGTAGGATCTGATGAATTTATTAATAATCGTGAGAGGTGGTGCTTATGGCTTGGAGATTGTCCGCCTAATGAATTAAAACAGATGCCTCAAGCCTTGAAGAGAATTGAAGCAGTTAAAAAAGTAAGATTAGAAAGCAAAAGCATTCCTACTCAGAAACTAGCACAAACACCAACTCGGTTTCATGTAGAGAATATTCCAAGTGGGGAGTATTTGATCGTTCCCAAGGTTTCAAGTGAGCGTAGAAAGTATATCCCAATTGGATTTAGTGATTCAAATACTTTATCTAGTGATTTATTATTTGTTGTTTCTAATTCTAGTCTTTACCATTTTGGTATACTCACATCCGAGATGCACATGACTTGGGTTAGGTATGTATGTGGAAGATTAAAAAGCGATTATCGTTATTCCAAAGATATCGTTTACAACAATTATCCATTCCCTGAAAATGTAAGTGACAAACAAAAGCAAAAAGTCGAAACTGCCGCGCAAGCAGTATTAGACACAAGGGCAAAATATCCCGATAGCAGCCTCGCCGATCTTTACGATCCTCTCACCATGCCGCCCGACTTAGTAAAAGCACATCAAGCCCTAGACAAAGCCGTTGACCTTTGCTATCGTCCCCAACCCTTTGTTAGTGAACTAAATCGCATTGAGTATTTATTTAGTCTCTATGAAGCCCTAAGTGCGCCACTGTTCAAAGTCGAGAAGAAAAAGCGAAGTAGGAAAAAAGATAGTTAATAAATTCGATGATGTGGCGATCGCTATTCCTGTGAGTCGTGATTTTTAGGCGATCGCTCAAACTCAGTAAATTTATCCCTGTTTGGTTATTGATCGGCATTCTAATCACTATCTTGCTCTATTCATGTATGTCATACCACAGCGAGGTTTTAATGTCAAAGATGCGAGGGAATCCTTTAACTCCAATGGCGATCGCATCTATTTAACAGCTAGCAGCGATCGCAGCACGAATATTCAAGGACTTTTGCAGGCGAAGGCAATACTTGAAAGTAATCAGTAAAGATTGCTGGTGATGGAGCAATTTATGGAACGAGGGGCGATGTTCCACTACTACTGCTTGCCGATCGCGCTGCCATCTTTCCTGGACACAGTTTGACACACCTGCTATTTTTCAAAGCCAAGATTTAGAAAGCAATGCCTGATGTCTAGCTACCTAGAATCAAAATCTCATCCTTCAGAGAGGTAACAAGCTGCTAGTTTACTGCCAGCATTGGGGTGAGGTGGAGTCGATTGAAGCAAATCTCAAAGCGGCTTTAGCAAAGGTTCAAACTGAGCAGGAAGTTCAGGTAGGATAGCCTCACTTTTTTTGCGACGATCCTCCGCGCCGCCTTCTTACGATCGCGTAACCGCCCGATGGGTGCGATCGCAGCCTACTTAGTTGCAATAGCACGCTCGAATCGACTTGTAGGGTGCGTCAAACTTTGATTATGAACGGATTATCAAGGGTTTCGGATCTGACGCACCTTACTAATTGTGACACTTCCGTAAGTCCTGGCTCTTAATTTGTGCGCCGGTGGAATTTCTTTTATATTTGCCCAAGTAATGACAGGATGACTCAAAATGCCCGATCCAAAAATTATGAATCTTTTCAACTTGATTGATTTCAAAATTATAAAGTCCAGCTATTCCAGTGTTATCAAGACCTGATATTCTAAGCTGAGTTTATTGGTGCAGCTTCTTTTGCCTCCAGACTTTTGCAAGAGGTCTATTGTTAATTGTTGGCTGTTATTGTTGGTAAAACCCACCCCGGAGAATGAATTATTTGCTGTATTTTGGATTGGGTGGGGCAGGTTTTACCAGTGAGGTTGACGGCAGCTAAAAATCACGAAATTTCAGTGCAGAAGGCCCTGACAGCTTCGGCAAACTGCTGGTTATGCTCCATTAATGCCATGTGTCCTCCTTTCTGTATAGTAACTAGCTCTGCTTGAGGTAATTCTGCTTTCATTCGCAGGCTAGCTGGGGGCGTAGTGGCAATATCTGAATCGCCGCATATCACCAACACAGGAATGTCAATCGATCGCAAAGTTTTTGTTTCATCAAATTTAAGCATTCCCAATGTGCCGCGAGCGAGAACGCCGGGAGAACCCAAGGCTGATAAGAAAGCGGAAAACTCTAACTGACCGCGCGTTTCAGTGCCTTTAAATCCCGATAATTCTACACTGATGTGCAGTGAACCATTGAGATAGCTCAGCCAAGTCATTCCCCACATAATCGGTTCCAGAGCTATTGTGAGATAGAGGATAGGTTGAAGCAGCGGCTTCTGCAAAGCGCGTAATAAACCGCTAAAAATAGCGGTTTTGACGGGATTAGTATAAGTCGTATCTACCAGAATTAAACCAGCTACTCGACTACCTAGAAGTTCTGGAAAAAGCCGACTGAATGTTAGAGAAATCATGCCGCCCATGCTGTGTCCGAGTAGGATAACAGGTTTAGTTCCTGCTAGGGCAATGACGGCTTCGAGATCGCGGGCAAATTTTTCTAGGGAGTAGTCGCTGTTTTTTGGTCGAGTGGATTTTCCCAAACCTGGAAGATCCCAAACAATCACTCGGAAGCGATCGCTTAGTTGCCGTTTCGCGTAATACCAAACCATACTGTTGGGCCCCCAACCATGGGAGAGGATAATCGGCTGTCCGTCCTCTGGGCCGTAGAATTCTACTTGTAAAATAGTGCCATCAGGCCTCTCTACTCGCTGAACCGTACCCGTCCGCGTCGGCTTGGGTTCGTCAGCACCGGGGCGACGGAACAGCGGCAAACTGATAAAGCGGCCACCAACAGACCAAAGAAGCATCAAGACTCCGCTAACTAAGTAGGAATTCCCTACAAGTTCGCCGATGTACCATTCGTAAATAATGTATATACCTCCGCCAAGTACCCCGATGGACAGCAGTCCCACCAGCCATAGAAACAGAAAATTGAAGGGCATGAACGGCATAAGCTGAAACCTTGGGTAGGATTTTGGTTGCGGATTCAAACAGAATCATACTCAGGTTAGGCCACAGTAAGCAAGCGATAAGTTAAGCTCTTAACTTGTGCGCTGGTGGAATTTCTTTGATTGATTAGCCCAAGTAATGACAGGATGACTCAAAATGCCCGATCCAAAAATAGCGAGTTCATCGCCAAATGCCAGAGATTCTGTCAGGGTGGAGTTAGTTGAGTTTTTATCTTACCTTCGCAGTCTAGATATTAATATTTTTGTTGAGGGATCTCGCCTGCGCTGCAACGCTCCTGAAGGAATTATTACACCACAACTGCGCGCCGAAATTTCTCATAAAAAAGCCGAGATTATTTCCTTTTTAAAAGCAGCTAATCGTACTTCTAGTTTCACTCCTACACCGATTGTTCCTGTGGGGCGGGACGGAAATCTACCGCTTTCCTTTGCACAGCAGCGCTTGTGGTTTCTCGACCAATTAGTCCCGAACAATCCTTTTTATAATGTTCCGGCAGCCTTGCGTTTGACAGGTTCGCTCAATTTTGCGGCGCTGCAACAAACCTTCAATGAAATTGTGCGCCGCCACGAAGCTTTACGCACGACTTTAGCAGTAGTTTCGGGGCAACCTGTTCAGAGAATAACTGCTGCTTTCCACCTCCCGATTAATGTAGTGGACTTGCGAAACTTGCCAAAGGAATCTCGACAAACTGAAGCAAACCGGCTCACCGCCCAGGAAGCTCAACGCTCTTTCAATTTGTCCAATGACTTGTTGCTGCGAGTCACTTTATTGCAGTTAGATGATGCCGAATATTTACTAATGCTGAATATGCACCACATTGTTTCCGATGGTTGGTCTATCGGAGTGCTAATTCAGGAATTAGGCGCACTTTACACGGCATTTGCTAGCGAAAAACCTTCGCCTTTACCGGCTTTGTCGGTCCAGTATGCTGATTTTGCCAAATGGCAGCGCGAATGGCTGCAAGGGGAAGTTTTAGAAACGCAGCTTGCTTACTGGCGGCAGCAGTTAAACGGCATTTCTATGCTAAATTTGCCTGCAGATAGACCTAGGCCAGCAATTCAAAGTTACCGAGGCAAAAGGCAATTTTTGCAACAGCCAAAACAACTGAGCGAAGCTTTAGAAACGTTGAGCCAGCGCGAAGGAGTGACGCTGTTTATGACAATGCTGGCAGCTTTTAAAACGTTGCTTTACCATTACGCGCAGCAAGAAGATATTGTTGTAGGTTCGCCGATCGCCAATCGCAACCGCAGTGAAATAGAAGCATTAATCGGATTTTTTGTCAACAGTTTGGTGCTGCGTACAGATTTGTCGGGAAATCCAACTTTTCGGGAACTTTTAAACCGAGTCAAAGAGGTAGCATTAGGAGCTTACGCTCACCAAGATTTGCCCTTTGAGAAGTTAGTAGAAGAACTGCACCCCGATCGCGCGTTGAACCAAAATCCCTTATTCCAGGTGGCTTTTGCGCTGCAAAACGCGCCGGGGAATCGGTTAGAATTGCCAGAATTAACACTCAGCCCGCAGCAGTTAGATGTGGGTACAGCGCGGTTTGATTTGGAGTTTCATTTGTGGGAGCGATCGCCCAACAGATCGGGAAGCAACCAATCGCCCAGCAATAAGCTGTGGGTTGATAGCTCAGAGGGCATCAGCGGCATGGTTATTTACAGCGCCGATTTATTTGATGAAGCTACGATTGCGCGCCTGATCGGGCATTTTCAAACTCTGTTAGAAAGCATTGTGGCAAATCCCGAACAGCGCATAGCAAACTTGCAATATTTGAGCGCCCAAGAGCGCTATCAGTTGTTAGTTGAATGCAACAATACTCAGGCAGATTATCCGCAAGATTTGTGCATCCATCAGCTATTTGAAATGCAGGCCGATCGGACACCGGAGGCGGTAGCGCTGGTATTTGGAGAGGAGCGAGTCACCTATCAGCAGCTCAATCTCCGCAGCAACCAACTAGCACGTTATCTGCAAAAAATTGGGGTTGGGGCGGAAGTTTTAGTCGGGCTTTGCTGCGGGCGATCGCTCGATCTGATCGTGGGGATGTTGGGTATCCTGAAAGCGGGAGGAGCTTACTTAATTTTAGATCCGAGCTATCCTGCTGAGCGATCGAGCTTTATGGTAAAAGATGCTCAAGTGTCAGTATTGCTTACCCGTCAGGGAATAAATTCCCTGTCTAATAGCGAAAGTCGTCTAAAGACGACTGAAAGAGGACAAGTTTCCAGTCGGCTTCAGCCGACTTCAGCTATGAGCCAGGGAATTTATTCCCTGGTGGATGATGGCGAAGTGCAAAATTTAGAAACACAGTCTGATGATAAAATTCACCATCCAAGGGTTGTTTTTCTAGACACAGACTGGGAGATGATTTCCCAAGAAATCGCCGACAATCCAACCAGCGCAGCCACAGCCGAAAATCTGGTTTACGCGATTTACACCTCCGGGTCCACGGGAAAGCCGAAAGGAGTGGAAATTGAGCACGGGAGCTTGTTAAATCTCGTTTTTTGGCATCAAAGAGAGTTTGGGGTGTCAGCGGGCGATCGGGCCACGCAAATTGCAGCGATCGGCTTTGATGCTTGCGGGTGGGAAATTTGGCCTTATCTCGCCGCGGGATCTAGCATCTACTTTCCAGAAGATGACATCAGGCGAGATCCTGAAAAACTGCAAAACTGGTTAGTATCAAACGCCATCACCATTAGCTTTTTGCCAACACCTTTAGCCGAGAAAGTTTTGCTATTAGATTGGCCTCAAACAACAGCGTTGCGAATCTTGCTCGCAGGCGGCGAAAAACTGCAACAACATCCTTTAAAATCCCATCCATTTAAGCTAGTAAATAATTACGGTCCAACCGAGAATACCGTCGTCACAACTTCCGGTTATATTCCTGTAACAGAGCAAACAGACATCGCCCCGACAATTGGCCGCCCCATTGCTAACACTCAAATCTACATATTAGACAAATATTTGCAGCCCGTACCCGCAGGCGTTGTTGGCGAATTGTACATCGGCGGAAACGGACTCGCTCGCGGCTACCTGAACCGCCCTGATTTAACCGCACAAAGCTTTATTCCCAATCCTTTTAAACCAAATTCAGGAGAGCGAATTTACAAAACCGGCGACTTAGTGCGCTACAGAGGCGATCGCAACCTTGAATTTTTAGGACGCATTGACGAACAAGTAAAAATTCGCGGTTTCCGCATCGAATTAGGAGAAATCGAGACAGTATTAACTCAACATCCGGCCGTGCAGCAAACTGTAGCAACAGCTTCGGAAGATGGACAGGGAGATAAACGTTTAGTAGCTTATGTTGCCCTGAATCCAGAATATAGCGTTGCCCGCGAAAAAAACAAAATAATGCAATTGCAAGACGAACAGGTTTTGCAGTGGCAAATGCTCTACAATGAAACTTACAATCAACCTGCTGTTGACTCCGATCCAACCTTTAATATTGTCGGCTGGAATAGCAGTTATACTAATCAGCCAATCCCAGCAGAACAGATGCGCGACTGGGCGAAAAATCAAGCGGCCCAAATTTTAGCTTTGCAGCCTAGCCGAGTGTTAGAAATTGGCTGCGGCACAGGTTTGTTGCTGTTCCAAATTGCCTCTCGCTGCACTCAATATTGCGGCACAGACTTTTCACCTATTTCGCTCAACTATATTCGGCAGCACTTGGCAAATCAAGAGTTAGCTAATGTAACGCTGCTTCAGAAAATGGCGACAGACTTGGAAGGAGTAGAGACAGCAGCTTTTGACGCAGTAATTCTCAACTCTGTCGTGCAATATTTCCCGAATATCGACTATCTCGTGCAGGTGCTAGAAGGTGCGGTGAAAGCAACTGCCCCCGGCGGCTTTATATTCATCGGAGATGTCCGCAGCTTGCCGTTGCTGGCAGCTTTCCACGCTTCCGTACAACTGTATCAAGCCGAACCTTCTCTCTCTGGCGAACAGTTGCAGCAGCGAGTACAAATGCAAATTTTTCAAGAAACAGAGTTAGTTATTGAACCAGATTTTTTTAACGCATTAAAGCAGCGCTTTCCGCAGATTGGTGGCGTAGAGATTCAATTAATTCGCGGTAGTTACCACAATGAGTTAACTGATTTTCGGTACAATGCTATTTTGCATATTGCGTCTGAAACAGCACGCCCAAAATCAGCGCCGAAAGGGGAGTGCAGCGCAGAAAAACGGCTGGATTGGTTGGATGAAAATCAGAATCTGACTGTTACCAAGGTGCAACAAATATTAGTGCAAAATCAACTCGATGTTTTAAGAATTGCTAATGTGCCTAATGCGCGGGTAACGGCAGCAGTTAAGGCGGCAGAGTTGCTGTCTGTTGTCGATAAATTTTCAACGGCAGGTCAGTTGCAGAAAGCCGTGGAAAAAGTCGAAAATTTAGGAGTATATCCCGAAGCGTGGTATGCTTTGGAAGTTCCGTATAATGTTAATATTAGTTGGTCTAATTCCGACAGTCAAGGGCGCTACGATGTAATGTTTGCACGGGGCGAAATTAGAGATTTTGTGGGAGAAACCCGAAGCGATAACTTGCGTCCTTGGGGCTCTTATGCTAACAATCCCTTACAAGCTAAAGCAGCGCGTAAATTAGTGCCGCAGTTGCAGGCTTATCTAGCAGAAAAACTGCCGGAATATATGGTTCCGTCGGCTTTTGTGGTGCTGGAGTCGCTACCGGTGACGGCTAACGGAAAGGTCGATCGCCTCGCTTTGCCTGCACCGGAGCCGATTAAGTTAGAATGGGTGGGCGGTTATGTTGCGCCTCATACTTCTATTGAGGAAGTTTTAGTGAAAATTTGGGCTGAGGTTTTGGGGATAAAGCGAGTGGGTATCCGGGACAATTTCTTTGAATTGGGAGGCCATTCGCTGCTGGCGACTCAGCTTGTTTCGAGAGTGCGAGATGCTTTCGGGGTAGAGTTGCCTTTGCGCCGGGTTTTTGAAGCGCCGACAATTTCAGAATTATCTAAGGTTGTTGAGAGTTTGAAAGATAAGAATGCTAAAAGTGATGCTCCGGCTTTAGTGCCGATTTCGCGCGATAGTCGGCGGCGGAAGCTATCATCTTTTAATGGACCTATTGCATAATTTTTTGATTGATAGAGCAACCGCAGATGAAGGGCAGATTAACGCTGATAAACGCAGATAATTTTAAGATGGTTTTTGGCTTGGGCAAGATGTTGAATCGAGAAAGTAAATGAAAAGGATGGCTGTTGAACAGGATGCAATTTCGATAAGTATGCAGCAAGAAACAGAAGTTTTTGTATTTCCAGCATCGTTTGCTCAGCAGCGGCTTTGGTTCCTCAATCAATTAGCACCGGGTAATCCTTTCTATAATGTTTCAACAGCGCTCCGCTTAACTGGTTCGCTCAACTTAAGATCCTTAGAGCAAACCTTCAATGAAATTGTGCAGCGGCACGAAACTTTACGCACCACTTTTACGCTTTTGGAAGGGGAACTCGTACAAGTTATTGCTCCCATTTTAACGGTATCTATCCCCACTATCGACTTACAAAATCTTTCGCCAACTCAGCAGGAAACCGCAGCGCTGCAACTCGCAACTGATGCAGCGCAATGCCCTTTCGATTTAGCCGCCGGGCCGTTATTCAAAGTAACGCTGTTACAACTGAGTGAAACAGAACATATATTGTTGCTTAATTTACATCATATTGTGGCTGATGGTTGGTCGATTGGAGTGCTAATTCGAGAGCTGGGAACGCTCTACACAGCATTTGTAAAAAATGGGAGCTCGCACTTACCAGCACTGCCCGTGCAGTACGCCGACTTTGCAGAATGGCAGCACCAATGGTTGCAGGGCGAAGTATTAGAAACGCAGTTAACTTATTGGCGGCAGCAGTTAAAGGGAATTACCGCACTCAATCTACCAACAGACAGGCAAAGACCAGCCGTTCCATCCTACCGCGGCGCCAAACAATTTATAACACTATCACCTGCTTTGAGCGAGGCGCTAAAGTCATTTAGCCAGCAAGAAAGTGCGACTTTATTTATTACTCTACTAGCCGCTTTTCAAACTTTGCTGTACCGCTATACGGGACAAGTAGATATTGCAGTAGGAACGCCGATCGCCAATCGCAACTTGAGCGAAATAGAAGCATTAATCGGTTTTTTTGTCAACAGTTTAGTGCTGCGTGCAGATTTATCGGGAAATCCAACTTTTCGGGAACTATTGCATCGGGTAAAAAACGTCGCCATGGCAGCCTACGCTCACCAAGATTTGCCCTTCGAGAAGTTGGTTGAGGAAATGCACCCCGATCGCGAGTTGAGCCGCAACCCCCTATTTCAAGTTAGTTTCAGCCTGCAAAACACTCCTGTAGCAGCGCTAGAATTGCCGGGAATCGTTGGAGAGGCGATCGACTTTGACGCAGGAACCGCCAAGCTAGATTTAGAGTGCCACTTGTGGGAAAATGCAGGAAGTATTCAAGGGCAATTTGTTTACAGCACAGACTTATTTGATAGCGGCACAATTGCGCGCATGGCGGGACATTTCCAAACCATGCTCGAAGCCATTGTTGCCAATCCCAAACAGCACCTCAGCGACTTGGCTTTGCTGACAGCGCCAGAATACCAGCAATTATTAATCGATTGGAATGACACTCAAAAAGATTATCCGCAAAACCAGTGTTTCCATCAGCTATTTGAAGAGCGAGCCACGCGATCGCCCCATGCTGTCGCCGCCGTCTTTGAAAACCAGCAGTTAACCTACCGCCAACTCAACAGCCGAGCCAACCAACTTGCACGTTACTTGCAGCAATTGGGAGCAGCACCAGAAATTTTAGTGGGCCTTTGTGTAGAACGTTCCTTAGATGCGATCGTCGGATTGCTAGGCATTATCAAAGCAGGCGCAGCCTACCTGCCTTTAGATCCAACTTATCCTCAAGAGCGCCTTAACTTCATGTTAGAAGATGCTCAGGTGTCGATTTTGGTAACTCAGCAGCACTTAGCAAAAAACTTAACGCAGCCGGAAAATTACGGAGTTTTTTCAGTAGTGTGTTTGGATTCCGACAGAGAAATTATCGCCCGAAAAAGCCCAGAAAACCCAACTACAAATATCCTACCAAAAAACCTAGCCTACGTCATTTACACATCTGGTTCAACCGGAAAACCTAAAGGCGTTTTAATAGAACATCGGGGACTATACAACTTAGCCCTAGCTCAAATAGAAGCTTTTAACTTAAACTCAAATCACCGCATTTTGCAATTCGCATCCCTGAGTTTTGATGCCTCAATCTTTGAGATTGTCATGGCCTTGGGAACCGGAGCAACACTTTACTGTGCCAAGAAAGAATCTTTGTTGCCAGGACAAACATTAATCCAATTTTTGCAGGACAATGCTATTACCCACGCTACCCTCCCCCCCTCGCTGCTAGCTGTCCTTCCAAACGCCGAACTTCCCGCACTGCAAACAATCATCTGTGCTGGCGAATCCTGTTCCCCGGATATTGTTAAACGCTGGGCTTCCCGGCGCAGATTTTTTAACGCTTACGGCCCTACAGAAGCGACAGTCTGGTCAAGTTTGGCCGAAATTGGCGATTTGCTGCGGGATAGCTTCGCTTCACGCAAAAAACCGCCAATCGGCCGCCCAATAGCTAACACTCAACTCTATATTTTAGATGAAAATTTACAGCCTGTACCCGTTGGAATTCCCGGTGAATTGTACATCGGCGGCAGCGGATTGGCGCGAGGCTACCTTAACCGCCCCGAATTAACCGCCCAGCGATTTATTTCTAATCCGTTTAGCCAGAAAGCAGGAGAACGAATTTATAAAACTGGTGACTTAGCTCGCTATTTTCCCGACGGCAATATAGAGTTTTTAGGCCGCACTGACGAACAGGTAAAAATTCGCGGTTATCGAATAGAATTGGGAGAAATTGAAGCGCTGCTGGTTCAGCATCCAGCAGTCAAAGAAACAGCGGCGGTTGCTGTGGATGATTTGTCCGGTAACAAACGCCTAGTTGCTTATGTCGTCCCCAATCACAATCAGACCCTTAATCCCAGGGAAATACGCAACTTCCTCAAAGAACAACTGCCCAATTACATGATTCCCAATGCTTTTGTGGCGATGGATTTTCTGCCCCTAACTCCTAATGGTAAAATCGACCGCCTGCGCCTACCTGTACCGGGAACTCTAACTAGCAATTCAATAGATAAAAGCTGCATTGCACCTCGCACACCAACCGAGTCAACCCTCGCCCAAATTTGGGCCGAAATCCTCAACGCCGAGTGCGTTGGCATTCGCGACAACTACTTCGATTTGGGTGGAGATTCCCTGCTGGCAATCCGCCTCATCAATGAGATTAACCAGCAATTTGAGCGCGAGTTGCCGCTGTCTGCCCTTTTTTTAAATCCGACAATTGAAGGTTTAGCAGATTCGCTATCTTCAGAAACAAATTCTCTGGAATGGTCGCCTTTAGTTGCAATTAAGCCTCGCGGTAAAAATCCCCCGTTCTTCTGCGTCCATCCCATCTTTGGCGTGGTATTTCCTTATATCCAGTTAGCATTTCAGCTAGGAGAAAATCAACCGTTTTACGGGCTGCAACCAAAGGGGATTGACGGCGAAAGTTCTCCGTTAACTAGCATTGAAGACATGGCGGCTGACTACATCGCAGCCTTGCGTACCGTTCAACCAAAAGGGCCTTATTTTTTAGGAGGCTGGTCTTTTGGAGGTTTGGTTGCTTTTGAGATGGCTCAACAGTTGCTCGCAGCGGGGGATGAAGTGGCTTTGCTTGCTGTGCTGGATACTTTAGCGCCGGTTTCTGCTAACAAACCTTCTTTTTGGGACGGTTGCAAGTTTATTCTGACTACTGTTTCCCGCTCTATTTGGCCTTTTGTAGTAGATTATTTTCGCTTGGTGGCTGCGCCAGAAAATGTTCAAAGTGGCGGTATTGCTGCCAAATTTCCGAAATTAAATAAGATGCTTAATTTGGCAGCTAATTTTTTGCATCGCTGGAATTGGAAACAGGCCGTTATGGTGAGCATCCTATCTCAGGAGTCAAAAGAACGGAGCTGGCGCGAGCTGGCAATTCCTTCGATGTTTACTGTATTTCAGGCTAACAGTCAAGCAACTCTCAGCTATGTACCGAAAATTTATCCGCAGCGAATTACTCTGTTTAGATCGAGGGAAAAGCTAAGCAGGGGTCATCAAGATCCGACTCTTGGCTGGAGCGAATTAACGACTCAAAGAGTAGAGGTGATTAGAGTTCCTGGGAATCACCTGACTATGCTGAGAAAGCCCTGCGTCGAGGTGCTGGCTCAACAGCTAAAGCATTGCTTGGAGAAGGAATTAAGTGATTGAGTGGCAGTTTTGCTTGCTTGCGCCCGGCAACCGGGTTTGATGTGCAAAAGCGCTATTAGTCATGAAGAAGTACGCAATCGATGTCCGGTAAAATCACTGTTATTACGCTTGTAGTTAGGATGTAAAAAAATTGCGATCGCCCCAAGAACACTTTTTGCAACTAGAAATCATCATGCAGCGCCACGCAGCAGCACTCGAAGCTGAAGTCAGAGCTTTGCAAGCCGCTGACGAAACCGCCCAGTGGCCCGCTGACTGGAAGCGTTGCTATAATTGGCGTTTCGCTAAAATTTTCGCTTCAGTGAAGATTTTTCGCAACTGGGGTGCAGATGCTGCGGGTTGGAAGCTTTTGCCTTCGCGAGTTTATCCCAACCGAGGCAATCAGAAGGATTAGTCAACAATCAGTAGAGCGAAAAGTAGCATTGCTGAATACAGGTATGAATTTAAGATTTCCCAATTGCCATAAGCCCGCTTGAGGGTGAGTTTTGTAACTTTAAGCGAAAAGGTGATTCATACTGTGAATCAGCAACGCCTAAACACTGATATCATTGACGAAAGCAAATTTAAGTGATACCTAATAGCTGGGGAATACTTAAAAAACATGACTTACGCAACTGTAACACGCGATCGCGAAGCGCTGGTGCTATACCGAGTCTAACCTTCCGGAACGACTTCGTGGAAGGAGCGTCAGTGCAGATCGCGCCCTATATCAGCCAATTAAATCTAGAGAATTTGGGAGTGAAAAGAATGTACAAATCACTTTTCCGCAAACATCTGGTACTCGGAATAGCATTTTTTTGTGGAGCAACATTTGCCAGTGCAATGGGCATCTTTGTATCTCAAGCTGTGGCTCAGAGAGCTAAAGAAAACATATTAATAGCTCAATCAGCAATTGATGAAGAGAGCAACCTTAAATTTGAGTCTCGCAGTTGTCGCAGAACCCAACCTACACAAGTCACTTGCGATGTTTTAATGACTAATTTAGGTAATACACGTCAAGGCGTAAGATTTTATGCAGGCGGAACAAAAGCTATCGATTCTTCTGGGACTGTACACGCTTCCAAAAGAGCACAATCTGGCGATAGTTTCGCTGACATGGTGGTATCTAATGGTACGGCGTGCGGGTGTTTTAGTATTAACCTTGCTTCTAGTATTCCCACAAAAGTAACATTCATCTTTGAAATACCACAAGAAGTTACTGAATTAGCAGCTCTGGATGTAGATTTTGGGTGGTCTAAGGATAATGCTTCTACGTGGGGAGGCAAGAAAATAGCCATTTCCAATATCGGCACAATACCCTCTCAATCTAATTCTGCTCCTCCCCGTCCGATAGTTAGACCAAAATAGTTGTATGCAAGCAAGTTGCAAGCAAAGTCTAATCTTTTAAATAGCAACTTAAAGCAGTTAAAACAGGAGTTCCCCCGCAGCGGGGGAACTCCTGTTTGGAGTGGTTACTCAGTGCCGTTTAATCTCTATTCCCAGAATCGCGTCTCGACTTGAGGAACCGTTTGCAGTAAAATTCATCACCAATATTTACGGCAGAGCTTACCTGCTTTTGTTTATGAATTGACTGTTGACTGTTGACTGTTGACTGTTCTGAAATGCCTCAATCTAAAATCTAAAATTGCCCAAGGGATTGGGCGATGCTGAAGATGATAGCAGCCAAACCTGCTGCGATCGGAATTGTCACCAGCCAAGCCGAACCAATTGACAGCAAAGTTTGCAAGCGTACTGATTTCCAAGCTTTGATCAGCCCGACTCCGACGACTGCACCGACTAAAGCGTGGGATGTGGAAACTGGCAAACCGAAGCGGGATGCTAGCAAGACTGTGGTGGCTGTGGCTAATTCCGCGCAAAATCCGCCGCTTGGTTGGAGTTCGATGATCTTTTCGCCTACTGTGGCAATTACATTTTTGCCCCAGATGGTTAAACCGATGACTATTCCTGCGCCTCCGAGAACTAAAATCCACAGGGGAACGCTGAAATCCTCTGAGGGAAAGGAACCTGTGCGCCGGATGTAGGCGATCGCAGCTAGGGGAGCAACGGCATTTCCTACGTCGTTGGAACCGTGGGAAAATGCTACAAAACAGGCGCTCAAGACTTGAAATCTCGCCATTTGTTGCTCGATGAGAGAGTGGCGGGGAGGGGGAGAGGGGGAGAGGGGGAGAGGGGGAGATTGGGAAAATATTCCCTCTTTCTTATTCCTTACATCCGTTACATCCGTTACAAAATCCGCTGCCGAACCTTCTTCCTTCTCAACTGATTCTAATTTTTTCCAGCTATTGAGTGTCAAGGCGATCGCCCCAATACTCCCAATGCCAATGACAATATCGTGAATTGGAAGATTCCAGCCAAATCGATCGTGCGCGGCGGCGATCGCCCCTGTCTGCACCAAAGCGACATTCACAACAGACGGCAGTACAATTACCCCAAATACGCTCAGCATTGCTGCACTCAGCCAAGGTATCCACTCGCGCATTTGAGATAGAGGATCTGGTCGATCGAGAATCGAATACTTCACGACACTGTAAAATAGTGCGGCTAAAGCACCGCTGGCAACAGGTGTCGCCACCCAAGTTAGGGAGATGGTGCCGATGGTTCGCCAATCAACTGCATTAATTCCGGCTGCAACACAGCTAAAACCTGCGATCGCGCCCACCACTGCATGGGATGAAGAAACCGGCAAACCTCGACTGGTAGCGATTTGCAGCCAGATCCCGCAAGCTATCAGCACTGACACCATCCCGATTAAAAATACTTGCGGTTTGGCCGCGAACACTTGTGCATTCACAACTCCTGTTGCCAGAGTTTCGGAAACTCCTTGCCCGAACAGCACTGCGCCGGAAAACTCCAGTATGCCTGCAACAATTATTGCCTGTCGCAGCGTTAGCGCCTTCGAGCCTACGGATGTTCCCATCGAGTTAGCGACATCGTTGGCTCCCAAGTTGGCGGCGACGTACAAGGCGAGTGCGGCCATTGCCCCTAGTTGCAGAAATACGACCCCAGAGGTATCTAACATAGAAATTTTTTGACATAAAACGGGCATTTCGATATATGATAAGGGATTGTGAGTTTTGGTAAATCCGATGAAAGGCGCAGAAATAATCCGTTCTATCGAGACGGCAGAAATAGATAGAGTCAAGCAAGAACTCAATAAACAAGTTCCCGAAATTTACGTCGGCGACACAGTGCGAGTCGGCGTGAAAATTAGAGAGGGTAACAAAGAACGGGTTCAGCCCTACGAAGGGACTGTGATTGCCATGCGTAACGGCGGGATTAATGAAACAATCACCGTCCGCCGCGTGTTTCAGGGCGTCGGCGTGGAACGGGTGTTTTTGATTCACTCGCCCCGCATCGCTACGATCCAAGTGATGCGCCGCGGGAAAGTCCGCAGAGCAAAACTTTACTACCTGCGCGATCGGGTGGGCAAAGCTACTCGCGTCAAACAGCGGTTCGATCGCTCCCTGTAGGAATGCACCCAGCTTCCCTTTGGTTCATGGTTCATGGGAAATTAAAAAATTTCAAAAAAAAGTTTCCCATTTACGAGCGCACTGTGTTAAAATAGAAATCTAGAGGTTAAGCGAATTTCAGCAACCTCACCTGTGCGCTCTTAGTTCAGTTGGTAGAACGCAGGTCTCCAAAACCTGATGTCGGGGGTTCAAGTCCTCCAGGGCGCGCTGAATCACCAAACATTAAATTCTGCCCGAAAGCGCCCGGACTATTGGCTGGCAACAGTCAAAACCGCAAACTTTCGGGTAGAATTAATTTTTGTGGGCGGTTCGCAAAAAATGCCATTAACAAATGCTCGGTGTGGCTTCTCGATCATCGGTTTCGGCGATCGGCATTTACGCCGTTGATTGGTTGGGCTTGTAAAAAGTCGTGGCTTTAGATTTGAGATTTGGGACTTGGGCGTAAGTGGTTAGTGTCACAAAATCTGAGAGCCGCGAGCCACTCACACCAGCTAAAATCTAAAATCTAAAATCGCAAGGGGGATTGAATCGTGGCGAAAAAAGACGAAGCTCAAGAAACTCAAGAAATAACGGCGCCTGGGTTTAACCCTGCGGGTTTTTTTAAGGAAACTAGAGAAGAACTCGACAAAGTGGTTTGGCCCAGCAGGCAGCAGCTAATCAGCGAGTCTTTGGCCGTGCTTTTGATGGTAATCCTCTCAGCAAGTCTGATCTATTTGGTGGATAACTTCTTTAACTGGGGCGCGGGAAAGGTGTTTGGGCCATGACTTTTGCATCAGAAGAATCTGAGTATTCCACAGAAGCGACTGGACAGGCAGCATCGCCAGATGTGCCGGAGATTGATGCTCGCTGGTATGCTGTTCAAGTTGCCTCTGGCTGCGAGAAGCGGGTGAAGGCAAACTTGGATCAGCGGATTCAAACTTTGGATGTTGCCGATCGCATCGTTCAAGTAGAAATTCCGCAAACTCCGGCAATCAAAGTCGGCAAAGACGGTTCCAGGCGGCAGTCAGATGAAAAAATCTTTCCCGGCTACGTACTCATCCGTATGTTTATGGACGAGGATACGTGGCAGGTGATCAAGAATACCCCGAATGTAATTAATTTTGTCGGGGCAGAGCAGAAACGCCGCTACGGGCGCGGCAGGGGTCACGTCAAACCGCTACCTCTGAGTCATTCGGAAGTAGAACGGATCTTCAGAAACGCTCAGGAATCAGAACCAGTTGTCAAAGTATCGATGTCTACTGGAGACCACGTTGTGGTACTTTCCGGGCCGTTTAAGGATTTTGAAGGTGATGTGATTGAAGTTAGCCCGGAACGAAACAAGCTCAAAGTTTTACTCTCGATTTTTGGGCGCGATACGCCTGTAGAATTGGAGTTCAATCAGGTTCAGAAACAGAACTAACTAATGGCAAAGAAAGTTGTTGCAGTAATTAAGTTGGCGATTACGGCGGGAAAAGCCAACCCAGCTCCTCCGATCGGCCCAGCTCTGGGTCAGCACGGCGTCAATATTATGATGTTTTGCAAGGAGTACAATGCTAGAACCGCAGACCAAGCAGGTCTGGTGGTTCCGGTAGAAATTTCGGTTTTTGAAGACCGCAGTTTTACGTTTATTCTCAAAACCCCGCCGGCGTCGGTTTTGATTCAAAAAGCGGCTGGCATTGCTAAAGGTTCGGGAGAACCTAACCGCAAGCAAGTAGGGACGATTACACAGGCTCAGTTACGAGAAATCGCTGAAACCAAAATGCCTGACCTCAATGCTAATGATGTTGAGGCTGCTATGAAAATTGTGGCAGGAACGGCTAAAAATATGGGCGTGGCGATCGCGGATTAAAGTCAGTTGCCAGTTGGCAGTTGTCAGTAATTCATGATTTTGAAGCTAAAATCTTCAAGCTCAAATCGTAAGTCCTAAGTCGATTCAGGGGGAGAAGCAAAGCTTCGCTAAGAATCGCAAATGTTTTAGATTTGAAATGGCCAAAACGGCTCAATTCTAAAATCTAAACTCTAAAATCAACTGACCCCAGGAGATAGCAATGGCAAAGAAAGTATCGCGAAGACTGCAAGAACTTCAAAAGAAAGTTGAAGACAGACCTTATCTACCGCTGGAAGCTCTGCAACTTTTGAAAGAAACAGCAACCGCTAAGTTTGGCGAAGCTGCTGAAGCTCACATCCGTTTGGGAATTGACCCGAAATATACTGACCAACAGTTGCGGACAACTGTATCGCTACCAAAAGGAACTGGTCAAGTAGTCAGAATTGCGGTGATTGCTAAGGGCGAAAAAGTTAAAGAAGCTTTGAATGCCGGCGCGGATATTGCTGGTTCGGAAGAGTTGATCGATGAAATTCAAAAGGGCATGATGGACTTCGATTGCCTGATTGCTACCCCAGACGTGATGCCGTTGGTGGCAAAATTGGGTCGGTTGTTGGGCCCGCGCGGTTTGATGCCTTCTCCGAAAGGTGGCACGGTGACGACTGACATTGCTCAGGCGATCAACGAGTTTAAAGGTGGTAAACTAGAATTCCGTGCCGATCGAACTGGCATCGTTCATGTTATGTTTGGCAAGGCAGCTTTCTCAGCGGAAGATTTGCTCGTCAACCTTCATGCTTTGCAAGAAACTGTTGACCGCAACCGTCCTTCTGGTGCTAAAGGTCGCTACTGGCGCAGTTTGTACGTATCCGCAACAATGGGCCCGTCGATCGAAGTCGATATCAGTGCTCTGCGCGATACCAAACTTGATGCTGCCTAGTACAGAATTAAGCAGAAGGCAGAAGGTAAAAGACAGCTTCGGCTGTCTGTGTAAATCTCTCACAAGACTTACGCCAGACCCTTGCTAATCTCTGCCTTCTGATGATAGCCTAATCAAAAATCAATAAGCTGAAGACCGCAGGTGCCGACCGCTTAATTTCCTGCCGAGGCTGAAGAAATAAAAACTCAAGACTCAAAGATTAGAAATTTTCTATTTTTAATTCTGACTTGTTAATTTTTAATTCTCTGCCCCGGCTCTAAGGTCGGGGTTTTTGGTGGGCAGTTTTCGATCCTAAAAGGAGGTGAAATAAGTATGGGCAAAACTTTAGCAGTAAAAAATGAGATTATTGCAGACCTCAAGCAAACCTTGAGCGAATCTCAACTGGCGATCGTGATCGACTACACGGGCTTAACTGTTGCTGAAATTACAGATTTGCGTCGGCGTTTGCGTCCGAAAGGCAGCAGTTGCCAAGTGGCAAAAAACACGCTGATGCGAATTGCGGTTGAAGGCAACGAAACCTGGCAGCCGATACAGGAATTGCTGACCGGTACGTCGGCATTTCTGTTCGTGCAAGAAGATATTGGCGGCGCAATTAAAGCTTACCAAGAATTCCAAAAAGTCTCTAAGAAGACTGAACTTCGCGGCGGCGTCATGGAAGGACGGGTACTGAAAGAAGCTGATGTTAAAGCATTAGCTGATCTGCCGTCGAAAGAACAACTCATGGCTCAAATTGCTGGCGCTATCAACGGTGTCGCAACCAAGTTGGCTGTGGGTATCAATCAAGTTCCTACTTCGATCGCTCGCGGTCTTAAAGCTTATGCTGAAAAAGACGGCGGTTCAGCAGAAGTAGCAGCAGAAGCACAACCAGAAGCACAAGCAGAAGCGCAACCAGAAGCAGAAGCAGAAAGCGCATCTGTGTAAGTCATTAGTAATTAGTCATTAGTCCTCAGTCATTAGTATTTAGCAATAGATAGAAGACTGGAGACGAAAAACTAATGATGAATGAGCAAATCTCAAATTCCAAATCCCAAACCTACAATCGAACTAGGAGTTTAACGAATGTCTACTGCAACTGATGAAATCTTGGAAAAACTTAAGTCTCTGACTTTGCTCGAAGCTTCTGAATTGGTCAAGCAAATTGAAGAAGCTTTCGGCGTCAGCGCTGCTGCTCCTGTCGGCGGCATGATGATGATGCCAGGTACAGGTGGTGGAGCCGCTGCTGAACCCGTAGAAGAGCAAACCGAATTTACTGTCATGCTGGAAGAAGTTCCTGCTGACAAGAAAATCGCCATTCTGAAGGAAGTCCGCGCAATTACCGGTCTGGGTCTGAAGGAAGCAAAAGACTTGGTAGAAGCCGCACCGAAAGCAGTTAAGGAAGCTATTGCTAAGGAAGCTGCTGAAGAAATGAAGAAACAGCTTGAAGCTGTGGGCGCAAAAATTTCTATCAAGTAGTCAGAGAATGTAGTGGATATCAATTCCGGTGACACCGGAATGATGGTTGACTGTTGACTGTTGACTATTCCCTAAAATTAATCGCGCGATAGTTACATCTCTCGCGCGATTAATTATTTTTGGGGTAGGGAAACGGCATTGCCGTGTCCTCTTAGATTTTAGAGGCGGCCTCCATTTGTCGCACTACTGTTAAAGCAGAATAGGAAACACCGGCAGTGCCTTCTCCGGGATGGGTGGAGTCACCTACTAACCACAAATTTTTAATTGGTGTGCGGTTGGCAAATCCGAATGGCCCGAAGGTTGGTATTCGCTGCCCGATTCCACCTACAACGCCTCTATCTCTCGCTGTGTAGTGGGCAAAGGTGCGGGGTGTGGCGGCTTCTTGGTGTACGATCGACTCTGGCGTCAAATTGAAATATTCGCTCAAACGCGCGATCGCCCCTGCGGTATATTTTTGCTTTAATCCTTCATAATCAACAGAATTCCACCACATTCGAGTATCAGTAAATGAGGAAGCGATAATTGTCGCCATGCCCTTCGGTGCTCGGCCATCACCCGGATGGCTAACAGAAACAAATAATGAATTATTCTCCCCAATCTCGCCGTCGTAATCGTAGAGAAACTGAAGGTGCGGCGGACAATTGGCCGGAATTGCGCTTTCATGCACTCCCAAATATATCACGAAAGCACCGGATGCGGGCGGCAATTTATCGACTCGATATTTGTAGCCTGCCATTTGACTCGGGAGTTGGTTTTTTGTCTCTGAACTCTCTGATTTAACGGATAAATTATCTGTTAAATTTCCGACACTCCGCTCGCTTGACAACAATTTTACTAAATTTTGCGCGGTCACGTTGGCAACAATGCGATCGGCAGTTTCTGTCCAAACTTCGCCTGTTTTTTGATTGCGAATCACTGTACCGGTGGCTTTGCCGTTGGCGGTGACAATACTTTCAACTGTGTGCCGCAACAAAACTTTGCCGCCGTCTCGTTCGATCGCCTCTACCAGTCGATCGCTCAATACCTGCATACTTCCTTGTAGATGATACAATCCCTGTGGCTCTTGCGAAACTCCTAAAGCCGTCGCCGCGTAAAGTAGCGCCGTTTCTTCGGTATCGACTTGAGAATACAATTTTAACTGCAAATCCAGAAAAGTTTTCAAGCGCAAATTGTCGCCCAACCCACAAAGCCGCAAAGCATCTCCCACTGTCATAAAAGTGAAAGGCAAAGTAATTAGAGTATCGGGGCGAACAGCTTGAATTAATTGCCAGAAATCCCATAAGTTTCTGGGCGGTAAAACTGGATCGCGCCCTTGAAAGTTCCAGCTAGCTTTGAACAATGCAGACAATAATTGCCAAAAAGCTTCGCTTCCAGGAAACTGCCGCTGCCTTTCTTCCTGCCACTTTTGCGGAGCTCGCCATACGCTAATCGGTGCGGTTTCTCCCGGCAAAAACACCGCACAAGCTGGATCGCAGGGTGTGGCGGCGGGAAGTTCTATGTCTAATTCTGAGAAAATTCGGTGGTGAATGCCTCCGGGTTCCAATCCTGCAACCTGCGTGGCGCCGACATCGAAGGTAAAGCCTTTGCGTTTGAAGGTGGAAGCGCATCCTCCGGGGACGAGCGCCTGGTCTAAGACTAGCACTTTGTATCCTCTGCGGGCTAGCAGGGCTGCTGCTGTCAGCCCGCCGATGCCGCCTCCAATTACCGTGACGCGGCCCTTAGTGTCTGCTGGATTGGATTTGCCAAAAGGGGTGCGATCGCCTCTCATAATTTATTTATTGTAATATTTCTTAATAGTATGCTCATATTTGGCAATAAAAAGCTCTTGTGGCGACAGTTTTAAATCTATCGCTACAAGAGGAAGGAGTCCGAGTTGACAGGACATTTCAGGGGTAAGGTGCAGCCGGATCGCCCAAAGCAACCGGAGTTTTTGCCGTAGCCGATGGCAGAATCAGGGACGCCGCCACTTGTTGAGATAAGCTTCGCCAATCCCCGCCACAGCCTGCATTTGAGCTAGCTGTTCCCGTAAAGCTTTGATGGTTCTTAGCTGTTCTTGAGACTGTTGCTGCAAAGCCTCGTAATTTCGCTGTATCGCCGCACTCTGGCTCAATTCATTTTCCAGATATTGCAACTTGGTCAGTTTAACTTGGAAGTCGCCGATCGCACTTGACTTTTCTGCTAACTCGTGCTTCAAAGATTCGTAACTCGACTTCGACACGGTTTCCTGGAATTGGCTTTCAAGATTTTGCTTTTCGGTGGCGAATTGCTGCTGCAAAGATTCCAGAGCAATGGATTTTTCGGCTAGTTGCTGCTGCAAAGATTCCAAAGCACTGGATTTTTCGCCTAGCTGTTGCTGAAACTCGTGTTCCCGGTGTTCT
>NZ_JAUBSD010000012.1:0-92754 GCF_036704575.1 Microcoleus sp. K5-D4 | reverse complement strand
TCTGGCTTTTCGCTCATCTGACTACATTACCATATTTTTCGGCTCTCTGCGGAACTATTTTTTACCTGAATCCTTACATCAATATTACGCAGGAAAATAAATATTCCGGCTTTCTCGCGGGTGAAATATCCCTTAAAAAGAGAACGTTTCCGAGAAACCCGGTTTCTGTAAAAGTTCTGACACTTCGCCTATTACTGGCGGGGGCCATCAATCGCATCTCTAGTCGGTGCCACACCTCCAGGGCCAAAGGAACTCGGCGGTACTCTCGGAAGATTGATATTGGGATTGGGAACTAAATCGCCGTTGCCGCCGCCAGCAGTTCCACCCGTGGGAGACGCACTATTATTGGGACTGGTACTCGGTGAACTTCCCGGATTGAGATTATTCTGATTGGTATTCGGCGAAGTTCCCGGAGTGGGATTATTGGGAGTGATATAGGGCGAACTTCCCGGATTGAGATTATTGGGATTGGTACTCGGTGAAGTTCCCGGATTGGCATTGGGATTGGTACTCGGTGAAGTTCCCGGATTGGCATTGGGAGTACCTGCGGGCGAAGTTCCCGGATTGGCATTGGGAGTACCTGCGGGCGAAGTTCCCGGATTTGCATTGTTGGGAGTACCTGCGGGCGAAGTTCCCGGATTCTGATTATTCTGATTGTTGGGATTTGCCGTGCCTGTTGGAGTAGTTATCGGGGTGCCGACAGCATCTCTGGTGAGGGCGTTGGGGTTCGGGGGAGGAGGCGGAGCAGCCCCATTGGGGTTATTTGCAGGAGCATTGGCGGGGTTGCCCGCAACCGGAGCAGTGTTTTGGGGAGCAGCATTGCTGCCGCACAAGCTGACTAAATCAAAAGTTGTGCCGCCTGGAGTTTCGATCAAACAAACAGGCACATTTACTTGGGGGTTTGAGGCTCTGGGAAAATCGGCTATTTCCGGCATGGGACGGCTAAAGGCAGCTTCAGCCATCAATGGGGTCAAGACCGCCGATAGAGCGGCGATTGTTCGCAATAATCTCATCAGCGTTTCCTCAAATGTATAATTTTATTTTCTCCAGTATTGCCCATAAATTGCCAAGTGTCGTCACTCTAAAAGCCGATCGATCTTTTTGACAACTGCTTCTTATGGGCCACCGCTGGCTGCAACATCTGGCGAACGCAGAAAGTACAGGTAGAAAAAGCCAATAGTGCCACTGTCGCCCATCCGTTGCCCTTCTTCCTTGATATTTTTAGTACCGAATTCGCGGGTCAACGTAAGCATTCAAAATATCAATTACAATGCTGGCAATTACGACAATTGCCGCAAAAAACACCACAATACCTTGAACAGTTGGATAATCCCGCAAGCTAATCGCTTCGTAAAGGCGATTTGCCAACCCGGGCCAAGAAAAAGTAACCTCTGTTAAAATAGCACCGCCCAACAGTGCAGCAAAAGTCAATCCTAAGACAGTAATCACCGGAATTAGTGCATTTTTCAGAGCGTGAGCCCATAAAATCTGGAATTCGGGAATACCTCTAGCTCTAGCTGCTTCGACATAATCTGCTTGCAAAGTTTGCTTGAGATTCACTCTGACAATGCGCTCGAAAATGCCGCTCAAAAGAATCCCCAACGTCAAACTTGGAAGTGCCAAATAATGCAAAGATGTGAGAAACTGACCAGGGTTAGCGCTCAGGAGACTGTCAATCGTGTATAGTCCTGTGTAGCCTTCGGGGGCGGGGAATGTCACGGGAAAGCGAGTTCCCAAGGGAAACCATCCCAACTGCACCGCGAAAATTAATTGCAAAACCATGCCGGCCCAAAAAGCGGGCAGCGAGTAAGTAATAATGCCAAACAAACGGCCCGCAGCATCGAAAATAGTGTTGGGGCGGGATGCTGCCAGGGAACCGATACTGATGCCGACAATTAAAGCTATGGCCATGCTACAAACTGCTAATTCCACTGTAGCGGGGAAATAATCTCCGATAATTTGCCACACGGTTTGTCCGCGAGTGGTGATGGAGGTTCCCAAGTCGAAGCTCAACAAGTCTTTCATGTATTTGAGATATTGCTGCCACAGGGGTGCGTCCAGGCCGAGTTGAGTTCGCATTGCTTCTTTGGCTGCTGCGGGAGCTCGTGAGCCGAGAATGGCATCTATGGGGTCGCCCGGAGTGGCCCGCAACAATAAAAATACTGCTGTGGTGATTGTCCACAACATTAGGGGTGCGAGAAGCAAGCGGAGAAAAATATAAGATTGCAGGGCTTTGGAACGAGACATAATATTTGGGAATTGCGAATTGGAAATTGAAAATAGACAGTTGAGTGGATTTTACTTACATCTTGCACTATTCTCAAGAACAGGAAAGATGCCTGTTCCACAACAGATAAATTTTATTTTGAACCGTTGCTCCTAGCCAGCCCTGAAAGGATGATTGAGAATGGCGCAAGATCTCAGTTTTAGCGATTGTCGATCGACTTTTTCGCAATTCCCGATTTTCTTATTCCCCCAGCAGCGATTCAAATGCAGCTTGCAAAGACTTGATATCGCCTACTCTGGCTACTAACAAGTTTTCGCTGCCGGCATCCTGGAGCCTGTGTCTCCAATACTGGATGCTATCGGAATTGTTCATCCAGAAACTAATCACGGTGTCTACAACTCGATCGACATCCCAGCCGCGGTTAGGAGAAACTGTCTCTACGGATGCCACAAACGCATCGAGAGTGCACTTGCGGTTTGCCAAGTATTCTACACCGGACGGCTGCTGTTGTTGCAGCAATTCCTGCTGCTGGTTAAAAAATGTTAAAGTTGGAGATACGCCTAGGATTTCAAATGTATAGTTCATGTCATCCTCCAGAAGTATTATTTTGCCAAAATGTCGAGCGTCCCAAAAAGCCAAAAACGCTTTACTTTGCTGGCGTTGATGAAATGCAGATGCTTCAATTATCCTCTTTGTAGTCGCTCAGGATTTTGGCGGCTTATCTTATTAATAGCAAATTTTTTAACACCAGATTGTCACAGAATTTACATTTGTCCTGGCACTGTAGAAAAAATTAAAATTAAAATTTTATTAACCAGGCGTAAGGAAGACAATGCCCACCCGGAGAAAGTTAGGTTATTTTAGATTTAAAAGTTTAGATTAAAAAATTAAATAATTGGCAATGACTGATGACAAGCAGGGTGTGGATTACGGGCCTAAAGTTGCTTTTTTTTATGGAGTGTGACTTTTTGACCGGGAGTCCCCAGAGCGATCGCCACATTCAGACAAGTAGTGGCATGATTAATATTACAATTTTTTACCGTAGTGGTGGAAACCTCAGCCCCGTTTTGAGCGACCAGCGACTGCACTTCACTATTTGTGTACAACATTGTAACTTATATCGAGGCGCCCTTTGAAGCGACAAACGATAGGCAAACCAGGTAGGTGTCAGAATATTGATGTTATTGAAAAGTCTGAGCAGTTGTGTGATGAAAAGCTCGCCCAAGATGTCACTGAGCCTAGTTTTGTTGATACCGCTGGTGGTGCAAATCTCCGTAGCAGTCGGCGTGACTGGATGGCTGTCGTTTCGCAACGGCCAGAAAGCCGTCAATGACCTTGCTACTAGGTTAAGCTTGGAAGTTGCAGCGAGGACGAAAGAAAATTTCCGCAGTTTTGGGGATGTGTCTCATTTATTTCTGCAAATGAATACTGCTGCGATCGCCTCTGGAAACTTAGATCCGGAAGACTTCCCCAACTTAGAGCGCTATTTGTGGAACCAGACCAAGCTGAGCGATCGAAATACAACCATCTACTACGGCGACGAACAGGGCAGATTCCTCTTGCTCAAGCGAGAAGCAGAACATTTAGTATACATCAGAGATGAATCAACCGCTCCAAACCGCCAAATTTATCGCCTAGATAGCCAAGGAAATCGCACTGAGCTAATCAAAACCTTCCCCTATGACCCCCGTACTAGACCGTGGTACAAAGCTGCCAAACAGTCAGGCAAAGCCACTTGGTCTCCCATCTACACCTTCGCAGCACCGCCAGTGCTGGGGATTACGCCGGTGATGCCCATCTACAACCAAACGGGTAGCCTGCAGGGGGTACTGGCAATTGACCTAACTCTTTCTCAAATCAGCGATTTTCTTAAAAGCATCAAAATTAGCCCGTCGGGACAAGTCTTTGCGATCGAACGCAGCGGGGAAATAGTCGCCAGTTCCACAGACGAACTGCCCTTTGTCACCGACAAAGACGGACAAAAACGGCTGTTGGCGACACAGAGCAAAAATTTGCTAATTCGATCGGCCTCCACATACTTGCAACAACGATTTGGTAGTTTTGAAAAAATTGACAGCCAAGGACAGTTTACCTTCGAGATAGACGGCAAACGTCAATTTATTACCGTTGTTCCCCTGCAAGACGGTCGCGGCCTCGATTGGCTGATTGTAGTTGCAATCCCGGAAGCAGATTTTATGGAGCAAATTAACGCCAACACTCGGACAACTATCTTATTGTGCTTTTTTGCCTTCGTACTGGCGAGCGCACTCGGAATTTTCACCACTCGCTGGGTTGTCAAACCGATTACCCGATTGTTGCAAGCTTCCAAAGCTTTAACAAAAATGTCGGAATCATCCGACTTCACCTCCCCAGAATTAGACGGCCAAGTCGAAGTTCAAGGAGTCAAAGAACTCGGTCTCCTGGCTCAGTCTTTCAACCAAATGGCGAGACAATTGCGATCGTCTTTTGTTGCCTTAGAACAAACCAACTCTAGTTTAGAACAGCGAGTAGCAGAGCGGACTGCCGAACTCGAAGCCGCAGAAGCAGAATTGCGGGCTTTGTTTGCAGCTATGAATGAATTAATTATAGTTCTAGACGCTAGCGGTCGCTATTTAAAAATCGCGCCCACAAATCTTTCTCTGCTCTACAAACCAATCGAAGAATTACTTGGCAAAACAGTCGGAGAGGTGTTGCCGCAAGCTACAGCGGACAATTTTCTCAACCACATCAGAGGAGCTTTAGATACTCAGCAAACTGTCAGCATCGAGTACGATTTAACCATTGACGACCGCGAAGTTTGTTTTGCAGCCAGCATTTCACCGCTTTCCGAACAATCCGTCATTATGGTAGCCCGCGATATTACCGAACAGAAGCGAGCCGAATCGGCGCGACGCCAAAGGCAAAAACAATTGCTCAAACAAAATACGGTTTTGGTAGAATTGGCAAGAAATAAAGCGCTGTATCGAGGCGATTTGCAAGTAGCTTTGAGGCAAATCACCGAAGCGGCGGCTCATACCCTAGATGCAGAACGAGCCGGAGCATGGTTGTACGATGAAAGCCGATCGAAACTGCAATGTCTCGACCAATTTAGCCGCAGCAACCACCAGCATTCCCAAGGTAATGAACTCGCAGCAGCAGACTATCCAGCTTATTTTAAAGCTTTGGAAGAACACCGGACGATCGCAGCCGAGGACGCTCTCTCAGATATTAGAACTAGAGAATTTGCCGAATCTTACTTTTCACAAGCTGGCACTACTTCTACCTTAGACGCGCCAGTGCGCCTCGGCGGACAAACAGTGGGAGTCATCTGTATCGAACAAGTGGGAACTACTCGCAACTGGACATTAGAAGAACAAAATTTTGCTGCTTCCCTCGCAGATTTAGTATCATTGGCGATCGAAGCCAGCGAGCGCGATCGTACACAAAGCGCTTTGCGTCAAGCAGAACAAAAATATCGTAGCATCTTTGAAAATGCCGTCGAAGGGATTTTTCAAAGAACCCCCGAAGGCCACTTTTTGAGCGTAAATCCAGCTTTAGCCCGCATCTATGGCTACGCCACTCCCGAAGAATTGACATCAAATCTCACAAACATCAGGCAGCAAGCTTACGTCAATCCTCAGCAGGGCGACAAGTTTATGCGGGTGATGGAACAATTCGGAGAAGTTTCGGGGTTTGAGTCACAAGTTTACCGCGTTGACGGCAAGGTAATTTGGATTTCCGAAAGCGCGCGTGCAGTGTGCGACGCCAACGGCGAGGTACTCTACTATGAAGGCAGCGTCGAGGATATTAGCGATCGCAAAGTCTTTGAATCCGCCTTGCAACTCGCCCTAGAAGCAGCCGAAGCCGCTTCCACCGCAAAAAGCGCATTTTTAGCAAACATGAGCCACGAACTGCGAACACCTCTGAATGCCATCATCGGCTACAGCGAAATGCTCCAAGAAGAAACCGCAGAATTGGGTTACGATGAACTCACCCCAGATTTAGACAAAATTCGCACTTCCGGCAGACACTTGCTATCGCTAATTAACGACATTCTCGACATTTCTAAAATCGAAGCCGGTCGCATGGATCTTTACTTAGAAACCTTCGACATCGCCGCCTTAATTGAAGAAGTAGCATCCACCGCCGCGCCGCTAATTGAGAAAAACGGCAACACTCTAAACCTGCACCAAATTACGAATATCGGCACTATGCACGGTGACATTACCAAAGTGCAGCAGATTTTATTAAATTTGCTGAGCAATGCCGCCAAATTCACTCAAAACGGTACAATTACCCTCACAGCCAGCCGAGAAAAATTTGCGGACGACAGCAGCGAAGCAAAACCTGAAAACACTTCTGAACCTGCGGCAAGTTCTCAATCTTCAATTGCTACTAAAGAATTTTTAGTTGTTAATTGTACAGATACAGGAATTGGGATGACTCCCGACCAGTTGCAGCACATTTTCCAACCCTTTACCCAAGCAGACGCTTCCACCACCCGCAAGTACGGCGGCACTGGTCTGGGACTAGCAATAAGCCAGCGTTTTTGCCTAATGATGGGTGGCAATATTTCAGTAAAAAGTCAGGAGGGTGTTGGTTCTACTTTCAGCATCCGCTTACCTGTTAATCCGCCAAATTAGGGTTGATAGTAAATCCGAGTTCACTGTTCACTGTTCACTGTCAACCGTCAACCGTCAACATCATTCCGGTGTAACCGGAAATGATAGGATGGCACACGCAGCATTCAATTTGAGAAAAAAAGAATGCTGGCGCACCTTACAAAAGAAGTTCCCCTACAAAATGGGGACTTTAAACGAAGTAGGGAAACTAAAAGTAAAAAGAACATTCTGTTTAGGTTTTATTTTTTACTTTTATCTTAGTCATCACGGCTGTGTACTTGGGTTAGATTCTCCATCCACCACCCCACTCGTATTTATGTTTTCAGCCATATCTCGTTTTCCCTTATCAATAAACCATTTATACTGAGCTAGCGTTTCGGGACGAGCCTTGCTCATACACTTTTTTTCCCAGTCCAATTTATTTTTTTTATCGTCCGCTCGCTGTTTGTCGTTTGTTTTATCTTTTCTCCCTTCCATAACCTTTTTCCTAACCTCTGCGAGTAAGCAATAAGCCATGCCTCCACCGAGCTGTTGTTCTATAATTTTTTCGTCTAGATCAACTGCTTTTCGGAGTTCTTTTTCAGCCTCGTCGTAAAGTTTTTGTTCGAGCAGTACCCAGCCCAAGTTTAGACGCAGTTCATAGTTGAGTTGATGATTGTCATCTTTTTTTCTAGGTCCTTTAGGCAACGCTTGTTGTAATCCAATTCGCAGTAAAGATTCAGCGGAACTCAGTTTTCCTTGGCTAATATAAACGCGACCTAAATTATTAAAGGCGCGGGCATCTCCTCGCTCTAAAACTATCTGATAATGCTTTTGAGCTTGATCTAGATATCCCAAAGATTCGGAGATTTTTCCCAAGGCAATTAGAATGTCAGAATTCTCGGGAGTTATTTTGACCGCTTGCTCGTATTTCGCTTTGGCTTTTACCAGTAAACCTTTTTTGTACAGTTTGTCTCCCTCTTGAGAGTTCCACTCCCCAATCCGAGGCAAAAAGTTATAGACTCCCACAGAAGCCAACAATAACATTGCGGTAATTCCCAAGGTTGCTTGACTGTGAAACTGGGGAGAAATATTAAGTTTTTTGAGGATGTTTTTAATCTTATCTTGTCCTGTGTTCTGCAAGGTGCGGATTAGCGTGAGAAGTAACCCTCCTTGTCCCAGCAGGCCAAAGGTTTCAGCGATACCGAAACCTCCCGTGGAAAAGAGTTGGATGAAGGTTGTCATATAGGCCCCTACCGCCGTCAATCCAGCGATTGTCAGCCCGTTGAACAACGGATCGAGGGGATGTGATTGGGAAACTTTTTCGTCGGAAGTCGGTTCGAGGAACCACCACCAAGCTTCTGGGGAGGGGTGAAATGTCGATCGCCATTCTGCTAATTTTGCTCCTCTGGCGATCGCATCGGCTTGTTGTTTCAGGAAGTTGTCCAATTCGAGTAGTTTAGCCAAACTTTCCAAAGAAATCTGGGTTTTATCGCTGAGTGCTTCTTTGATGGCATCGCGAGCAACTAAAATCTGGAGAACTTTTATTTCTGAGGGTTCAGACTTGGCCAATTTTAGGTTAGTGAGAGCATCAGTATATTGAGCTAAGGCCTGTTCTAATTTCACGAGCCGACTGGAATAATTAGATTACTGAAAAAATTTTACAGCAAATTGCAGGTATATACTTGAAGATAATTGTAGCCCACAGTTGCAGCACATTTTCCAACCCTTTACCCAAGCAGACGCTTCCACCACCCGCAAGTACGGCGGCACCGGTTTGGGACTAGCAATCAGCCAGCGTTTTTGCCTCATGATGGGCGGCAATATTTCCGTAAAAAGTCAGGAGGGTGTTGGTTCTACTTTTACCATTCGCTTGCCGATTAATCCGCCAAATTAGAGGGCGTAACTGTTACATCTGCTCTGCCTGGAAACTAGAAATTACTAACTCCAAATTACCTTTGAATGCTTCTCGGATCGAGAGCATCCCGCAACCCATCCCCCAATAAATTAAACGCCAAAACAGTCAAAATAATCAGTATCGCCGGAGGCCAAACCAACCAAGGCTGCAACACTAAAATCGAAGCATTAGTAGACAGGGATAGTAAATTCCCCCAAGAAGGATCGGGCTGTTGAATTCCCAAGCCAATTAAACTCAAAACCGACTCGGCTACAATAAAACCCGGAACAGACAAAGTAGCAGAAATAATTACATAAGTAGCAGTTTGTGGCAAAACGTGGCGGACAATGATATAAATTGGGTTGGCGCCCATTGCCCGCGCCGCTTGCACGAATTCTAGCTGTTTAATTGACAGTACCTGACCGCGAATTACCCGCGCCAAACCCGCCCAATTGATAAATGAAGTAATGAGCACAATCAATATAAATCGCTGGGCGCTGGTTAATCCCGGGGGCAACACTGCTGCTAGCGCTACTAATAAATAAAGACCGGGAATCGTCATCAATACTTCGGCGAAGCGCATTAAAATACTATCAATCCAACTGCCGAAATAACCCGATATGCCTCCGATAAACAATCCCAAGGGAAAAGAAATGGCTATGCCCACTAAACCGATGCTGAGGCTAATTCTGCTGCCGTGTACTAAGCGACTGAATTGATCGCGCGCTTGTTCATCCGTTCCTAAAAGGTTAATTTGACCTTCTCCTGTAGTGCCAAACAGGTGTCTGTCAAAAGGCAAAAATCCTAAAAATTTATAGGGGGAACCTTTGACAAACAAACCGACAGCAGAGGGTTTTTGCAAGTCTACAATTACCTCGCGAGCGCCGGTATTCGCATCCACTGGGCCCTGAGTAGTAGGATAAACGTGGGGCCCGATAAATCGCCCGTCTTGGGTGCTTAAATAAATCTGAGTCGGCGGCAGCAATGAACCGTTTAATTGAGAGTCATAGGGGTCGTAAGGTGCCACAAATTCGGCTAAAAGTGCGACTGTATAAAAAATTAACAGTAGCACTGCTCCTAACCGAGCTAGAGGATTTTTTCTAAGATTTTGCCACCATTTCATAAGTTTTTAGGGTTGAGATTTTAAGTGGGTTAGTAATCAAGACTAAAGTTCTTAAATTTCTTTGTAGAGACTTTAGTTTTTTCTTGATGGACTCAGCAGCAAAAAGTTAATTCCTGACTTATAAAAGTTTTCATAACTGAATTACTTACTACAACAATTAAACTACTTTTGTTCATCTCCGACCAAGATTATTCTGCTTTCATCTTCTGCTATTTTCCCCAATTCCTCGCCGCTAAAAGGATTGTAGAAAAACGAGCCTGTTTGGGGCGGCAATTTGGGATTGAGTACAATTTCTACTATACTTTTTACAACCCCAGTGAGCGGAATTGCCAGGATAACTCCCAACAATCCTCCCACTCTACCTCCTAACAGCAAAGCTGTGAAAATAACTACCGGGCTCAATCCGGTAAGATTGCCCATGATTCGGGGAGCTACTAAATTATCCTTGATTTGCTGGAGACCGATCGCCACTACCAAGACTTGCAGCGCCAGCCACCAATCAATAAACGCTACAATTATACTAACAGTGCCAATTCCCAAAGTTGCTCCAATAAACGGAATTATTTCCGTCAATCCTATAAACACGGCAAACAACAGAAAAAACGGAACTCGCAGCCACCAAAAAGCCAAAGTTAGCGAGATGGCCATAAATAGTCCCAGCAATAACTGTCCCGATACAAACCGCTGGAGGTTTCGCTCCAAAGTTTCTGTTAAAACATAGCGAATTTCTGGGGAAAAAATGCTGGTCAAACCCTGCCACACTCTTTGCCCGTCTAGGAGCATATAAAAGGAAATCACCACAATAAAAATTAAGTCCACAAACCAGTTAACAGTACCTACAACTAAGCCTAAACCCGTACCGGCGATCGCCTGGACTTGTCCCTGGACTCTAGCTGACAGTTGCTGCTCCAATATTTGCACGTCAAACGGTAAATTGCGCTCGGCACTCCAGGCTTGAAATTCACCTAGCTGCAGCCGCCCCGACTCCAGCAATTCCGGCAACCTCACCCCCAACTGGCTCGCTTGGCCCAACACCGGCGGCACTATAGTTAAACCGATTACTACTACTATCACACCCGCAGTTAAATAAACCAGCCCCGCAGCGACTCCCCGGGGCAAAAATACTTGCAGTCTTTTTACTGCATAATTTAATAAAAATGCAACGAGTCCCGCGGTTACTAAAATGCTGACCAGTTCCCCAACATAACTGACAGCAGTCAGGGTAAACCATCCCGTCACTAGCAGTAGCAGCCAAGTAATTAGAAACTGTTGGAGGGGAGAAAAGAGACTATTCATTTTGATTTTTTTTAAATAAAGTGGCACAAGTTTTTTAGCAGATGTGCCGTATTATACAATAAACACATTAGAGTATAAGTTAGGAAGAATCAGTTCAAGATTAGACAGACTTTTCTCCGCATTGATAGGTTGGTGAGGGCCAAACCACTTGGGGAGAGACAATGACAGCCCGATCGACCCCACGATCGCCCATCGCGCTAATATTCAGTATGCCCCGCACGCAGATCAAATTAAATGTCGATCGCACAAACTCCGATCTATTCGCCATTGTAAGGTGAAACGACGCCACACTCACCCAAAAGGGGGACGCGGGATTGCTGAGGCTATCCGCTAAAATGAATCAAATATAAAAACCGCAATCTTTCTTTACAATAAAAAAACCAAAGGCTAATAGCGGCGAGAGGAACTACCGTGACCAATCAAGTTTTTTCAGAAGCGGAAGAAAAGCAACCCCTTCCCCCCGTGGAGAGCGGGCGCGACAGGAACTCAGCAGTGGATGTAGCTGAAAGTGAAGTCTCAGACAACTCTCGCTGGCAATTCTCCGGTGAGGATGATGAACGAGAAGTGGCGCTGGAAGTTCCAGATATCGAGGAGGAACAAGTTTGGGAACCAGAAGCAACTGAAGTTGGACCCCGCAAAGAAATCAGGTGGCCTGCCTTGTTGGCGGGCGCAGGGATGGGTGTTGCTGCAACGTTGCTAGCAGTCAACTTGACTGGGGGAAATCAGAGTTCGCGTCCCGCAGCTCCCATTCCGTCGGCAACTCAGCAGGCGACGGCTCAGGCTGTGACAGTGGCGCCTGTGGAATCTGCCCAGGTGGGTGAAACTGTGGAAGCGACGGGCACCGTGGCAGCCTATGACTTGCTGCCAGTGCTGCCACAGGCCAACGGTTTGCAAATCAAGCAGGTGTTGGTGAATGAAGGGGATGCCGTAGAAAAAGGTCAGACGATGGCGGTTTTGGACGATTCGGTGCTACGATCGCAAATTGCCGAAGCGCTTGCGGGAGTACAATCGGCCAATTCTACGGTAGAACAAGCCCAAGCTCAGGTAGAGCAAGCCGAGTCAGCCCAACAAGAAGCCCAAGCCGGCGTTGCTCAAGCCCAAGCTGGCGTTGAAAAAGCCATCGCTGACGCAGCGCAAGCCAGAACAGGCGTCGGGCAGGCAAGGGCTGGTGTGGAACAAGCTAAAGCCGGTGTCACTCAAGCTAAAGCAGGCATTGCCTCCGCCCAGGCAAAATTAGATCAAGCTCAAAGAGAAGTAAACCGCACCCAAGATTTGGCGACTCAGGGAGTAATTAGTCAGCAAGATTTGGAAAGGCGAAAGACGGAACGGCAGACTGCTGTTCAAGACTTGAACAAAGCTAAAGCTGACTTGAATACAGCTTTGGAAGAACAGAATAAAGCAGCGGAAGAAGTGCAATCTTCTATTGCTAAAGTAGCTACTGCTGAAGCTAATATCAGTACGGCTAGAGCAGCCCTCGCCAGCGCTCGTGCTAAAGTGAATACGGCCGGAGCGAGTATCAGCAGTGCGAGAGCAAATGTCGGAAATAACGCAGCAAGTGTCCGCAGCAATGATGCACAAGTCAAACAGTTACAAACTCAACTCGAACAAACAATTGTTCGAGCGCCGGATAGTGGCACTGTGGCTGAAAGAATTGGTCGAGTTGGCGATGTTTCTTCGGGAAGTCAAAAACTCTTTTCGATTATTCGCGGCAACAAGCTGGAACTGCAATTGAAAGTACCGGAAACTCAGGTTTCGCAAGTGCGGCCGGGAACAGCAGTGCAAATTTCTTCGGATTCTGACAAGCGGATTAAGTTGTCAGGAACTGTGCGAGAGATTTCGCCGGTAGTTGACCCGCAAAATCGGCAAGCTACGGTGAAGATTGATTTGCCGGCAAGCGAGTTTTTGCGATCGGGAATGTTTTTGCGCGCATCCATTTCGACGGCAATGGCTCAAGGTTTGAAAGTCCCCGCTAAAGCTATTTTGCCGCAACCTGACGGCAGTTCTATTGTTTATAAACTTGTCGGGCAGGACAAGGTGCAAGCTCAACCGGTGGAACTTGGGGAAATTTCCGGGGGTGCGGTGAACGATTTGACTGCTGCTAAGGTGGTGGTTAAAAAGGGTTTGAAGGCGGGCGATCGGGTGGTTGTTACTGGGACTGGTTTTCTTAAGGATGGCGCTGAGGTTAAGGTTGCTAAATAGTTATATCGCTTCCGGTTGCACTCCTTATCATGGTTAACTGTTGATTGTTGACTGTTGACTGTTGACTGTTGACTCGATTTTATTATTGTGATGCAAGCGGAAACGATATCAGATCAGGAGATAAGATTAGAAATAATATCAATTATTTTTGACTGTTGACTGTAGTAGAAGGAGGGGTGGAAAAACTCAATGGTTGAGTGTTAACTGTTGACTCGATTTTATTATTGTGAGGCAACCGGAAACGATATCAGATCAGGAGAGAAGATTAGAAATAATATTAATTCCGGCTGCGCGGGAATGATATCAAATCCGCGCTTCATCGTCCTGATAAAGTCGAATCAAGCTGCCAACAAATATAGCGCCCTATTTTAAGTTTTTTGACTCACAATCAACCCTCAACAGTCAACAATCAACAGTCAACAATCATGGGATATCTGTTCGTACCGGCAACCTCACGGTAAACGTTGCCCCTTGTCCCTCACCCGGACTTGTTGCAGTAACAGTACCGCCGTGGAGTTCTACTAAATGACGGACGATCGAGAGTCCTAGCCCCAATCCTGAGTCTCTGCGAGAGAAGCTACTATCCGCCTGACGGAAGCGATCGAACACATAGGGGAGAAAATCAGCGTGAATACCCTTACCAGTATCGCTAACTTGGATTTGAGCCATGCCATCGATGTAGTCTAATGCGATGTCAATTCTGCCTCCGGCTGGGGTGAATTTAATCGCGTTTGAAAGTAGATTCCACACCACTTGTTGTAAGCGACTTGGATCGCCCAAAATCTTTGGTTTTAAAGGACTTAGCTTAGATTCAATTTGAATATTTTTGGCTTCTGCTGCGAAACGAATCACCCCGATCGCATTTTCAAGCAGAGGATTCAGCTCAAGTTGAGAAGGATTGAGCCGAAATTGGCCTGTGCTAATCCGCGACACGTCTAATATGTCATCAATGAGCTGGTTTTGTGCTTTGGCGCTGCGCTCGATCGTTTTTAGCGCCTCCTCAGTTTTAGCCTGGTCAAATTTTTTCAGGCGCAGCAACTGTGCCCAGCCAATCATCGCATTGAGCGGCGTCCGCAGTTCGTGAGAGAGGACGGACAAAAACTCATCTTTGATGCGGTTGGTATCCTCAGCAGCCACACGAGCCGATTGTTCTTGAATCCGAAGGCTGCGTTCTGTCTCTAACTGTTTTTGCTCTGTGATATCCTCCATCGCCAACAGAATCATCTGTGTATCGCCGATGGGAGGCATTTTGCGGGCATTGAGCAGCATTATTTTTTGCCCGATCTGCTCAAAGTCATGCTCGACCTCAAAATCTTGAAACTCGGGATTTCCTGCCAGAATTTCTGTTAGGAGCGATCGCAACTTGGGAATATTCCATTGTCCATTACCTAGATCGAACAATGAGCGCTGCTCAGTTTGGTTCGGCAGCACCTGAAACGTCTCGTAGAAAGAACGGTTGGCGGTGAGCGCCCGCAGGTCGAGATCTAACACTAGCAACGGTTCCCGCACGGTTTCCACGATCGTTTCGGCGTAGTTTTTCGCTTCCATCAACTGCTGGGCGCTGACTTTGAGATCGTGGATATCTACCAACATCACCACAGCCCCATCAATCTTGTGATCGATCGTCCTATACGGTCGAATATGCAGATCGTACCAATGACCCTCTCGATCTTGAACCTCCTGAACTTTCAAATTGAGCGTGCGAATCACCTCTAAAATCATTGGCTCTAACTCCGGCAGTATCAACTTGTGAGTGATGTCGCTCAAACAGCGCCCGACATCGCTAGAAATCAAGTTGAAGATGCCTTCGATTGCGGGAGTAAATCGGCGGATTCGCAGGTCGCCTCCCAGCATCAGAATCGGAATATTGATGGTGCTGAGCAGATTCTGTAAATCGTTACTCACCTGAGTCGATTCAACATTGCGCCGCTGCAATTCGTCATTAATCGTGTTCAGTTCTTCATTGGTTGCTTGAATCTCTTCTTTTGCGGTTTCGAGTTCCTCATTTGTACTTTGCAACTCTTCGTTGTTCGACAAAATCTCCTCGTTGGCGGCTCTCAAATCTTGGTTAGCGGCTTGATGTTCTTGGACCATCGATTGCAGGTGGTCTTTTGTGGTTTTGAGTTCTTGTTGCAGCCTCGCAATCTCCAAAGTTTCACCCTCTAAAGCATCGGAGTTGACTCTACCATTGTTTACAGCAGCAGGCATTGCAGGGATCGGCGGCTCGTCTTGAAACAAAACTAAAAAATAGTTTTTTGTGGCAGCGCCTGTTGGGAATGGAATCACATTAATTTTGACCTGGCGGATACGATCCCTTTCTCTAATTTGCAAGCCTTCGCGCGCGATCGGCAACTGCTGCTTGGAGGCCTGTTCAATTGCAGTGCGGAGTTCGACGCGCAATCCTTCTTTTGCCATTCTCAGCAAATTCAAGCTAGCCCTACCGGGAGACGGTTCTAGGTAGGCATTAGTCTGTCCTCGAAATTGCAGAATCTCCCTGGCGGTGTTAATTACGACGCCGACAGGCGCATAGTGATTCAAAACAATGCGATCGGCCTGTTTCTCGATTTCGATTTCGTTTAAGCTTTCCGTCAGCAGCGGTAGAGGGTTGAGGAGTGTCGCAGGATAGTTGCTAGCAGTTAAATCCATGCTGAGCCAATGCGACAACGGTTTTTTAGTATAAATTTTGTTCTTTTTGTCTAATAGCGCAAACAATTCTGAAAAGTCACCAACCGTTTCCGAAGTGCCTAACAGCAAAAAGCCCGCGGGCCGAAGCCCATAGTGGAAAATTGGCAGCAGCTTTTTCTGCAACGGCGGGCCCAGATAGATCAGCACGTTCCGACAGCTTATCAAATCCATCCGGGAAAACGGCGGATCGCTGATCAGGTTTTGTTTAGCAAAGACGCAGAGTTCGCGCACCGACTGAGCGATTTGGTATCCGCCCTCGACTTGCACAAAGAATCGATGCAGGCGTTGGGGTGAAATATCGGCGACTTGGGCTGGCGTATAAAAGCCACGGCGCGCATGGGCGATCGCATTTTCGCTGATGTCGGTCGCATAAAGCTGAATCGGCAGATCCGTACCTCGATCTGCTAAAAACTCTAACAAGCAGATGGCGATCGAGTAAGCTTCTTCGCCGGTTGAACAGCCGGCAATCCAAATTCGGATCGGTGTTTTCGGTGATTTATCTTTAACGATTTCGGGAAAAACTTTGCTGCTTAAAGCCTCAAAGCTTTCGGGGTCACGGAAAAAGCTGGTGACATGAATGAAAACATCGTGATAAAGCGCCGTTACTTCTGTGGGGGTGTTTTGGAGATATTCGGCATAATCCTCGATCCGTTCCAGCTTGTACAGCAACATCCGCCGCTGCATCCGTCGCTTCAAGGTGGTTTGTTTGTAGTGAGTAAAATCAACTCCTGTAGCGGCGCGCAGCAAACTGTAGATCCTGGCGATCGCATCTTTATTTTCAATTGCATCTTCACTGGTGGTCGATTCTGTCGCAGGTTGATCGGCCATGTAGGGATGACGGCTGATCTCTGCTATTTTCTCGGCAATTTTTTCCGGTGTCAAGATAAAGTCTACTTGACCCGTAGCCACCGCAGTGTTCGGCATACTGCTGACTTGTGCCGATCCTTCACATTGGGCAAAAGTAATACCGCCTGCAGCCTTAATCGCTTTTAATCCTTGGGCACCATCGCTGTCGCCCCCGGACAAAACGACGCCGATGGCTTGGTTCCCGCGTTCTGCGGCGAGGGAAAGCAGAAAAATATCGACGGACATAAACATCCCGCGTACTCTGCCGCGAGGCCTTAGCTTCAGCACCCCTCGATCGATGGTCATGCTGAAATTCGGGGGGATGACGTAGACCTGATTTGGTTCTATGGCCATCCCCTCTGTTACCTCATGCACGGGCATCTGGGTCGATCGAGCCAGAATCTCATTCAACACACTTTCCTGAGTCGGCAACATATGCTGAATTATTACAAACGCCATGCCGGTATCGATCGGCAAATGCCTGAGTAATTGGGTAAAGGCTTCCAATCCACCGGCAGAGGCTCCTATTCCGACGACTGGAAATAACTCATTTTGATTGTTCTGTTGCTTTCCTTCAGCTTTCATACCAGCTTGAGGTTGAGATTTCTTTGACTTCTTTTTTTCAGTCATTTTTTATACCCTATTTTAGGATTTTTAACTAAGTATTATGGTGCGTTTTTATTTTTAAAATATATCATAGGTATTTCTAAAATGAAGGATTAGCGATCTACCTGCGGATATATTGAGGCGCAGTCTACGCGTGCGATTTTCAAATTATTATTATTATTATTATTATTATTATTATTATTATTATTGAGAACTATACTGCCAGGTTAAACGGGGACAATCGTGATGGTTGAAGTTTGTCATAAATTTTACTAAATGTACTCTGAAAATTTGATAAAAAGTAAATTTTCCACATTCTGCGATCGTAGCAATTCTATGAAGGTTTTCCCGAGAGTCCAGTTCCCCTAAATCCGCCAACTCATCAAAAAACTTCCAACCGAACTCTTGTCCGCCCTTCTCAAGCAGTGGGGCTAGGGAGAAGCGGCGGGAAAACTGTACAATTAAGTAGATAAACTTAAGAAAACAGAACACCCTACAGAACGGCAATTAATTTCGTTTTTAGGCAGGTTGTGGCATCCCAAATTCGCTAGTGCCCCGTCGATGTAAACTATCTCTGGATGATTTTATAAGTGTCTCATCACGACTTATTGAGGCATTTTTACCTTTTTAGTCATTTCCAGGGTATCGTCGATCGGTCGTTGCCAATATTGCTCAAATTCACCAAATACCTCATGAACTTCTTCTGGTTTTGAAGTTTGAAGCTGTTAATTGGCCGAGAGAATCTAATAAGTGAATTTTTTTAATCTTCCCAAAGTCCGGCAATCCTAGCTAAAATTGTAAAGAAAAGTAACAAAAATATATTTTAATTGGCTTCGGGAAATTAGGGAACTCCCAGCAGCACGGCAAAGTTCTGATTCTCAAGACAGGCTGCGGGGGGTAACGGCTGTGAGAAAGGGCTATTCTGCGGTGGCGCTACCGATGTTGCTGAGGAAAGTGGACGATCGCGAGTTTATGGTGCGATCGTTCGTGGCGATGGGATGGCGGCACAGCCAAACAGCCGACTCAATGGCGGCGCTGTTAAAAATGATGCAGTTCGATCGCGCGATCGGAACGTGCGATCCGAAGCCGCTAAGTCTTTGTCAAGGTTCGGAACCGAGGCGATTGCTCGTTTAGTGGCAGCTTTTGACCGCGATGACAATTGGCTCGTCTGCCGCAGTATCATGGCTCAGTTGTGCGATCGGCGATCGGCCAAAATTGATTGTCCCCATGCTATACTCAAAATCAGAAAATAGTTGTACAATGTTTTTCTAGTCATTTTTTACCGCTGCGTCTCCAAAGTCAAAGAAGGTGAAAACAGGTAAAAAACACTAAGCGCGGGCGTAATTCAGTGGTAGAATGTCAGCTTCCCATGCTGAACGTCGTGGGTTCGAGTCCCACCGTCCGCTTTGACTGAATTTTCATACTTGTATGAAAATTAATTAGTGCTATAAATTCAATCTATGGCTTCTTTCTTAACCGCTGCTTTATATAAGTTCGTTGAACTACCGGATTTTGCTGAGCTGAAAGCACCGCTACTCGATTGTTGCAACAACAACAACGTCAAAGGCACTATCTTGCTGGCCCAAGAAGGCATCAATGGCACGATTGCCGGCTCCTCCGAGGGCGTACACGCAGTGCTGGCATTCTTGCGTAGTGACCCGCGTTTTGCCGATCTCGTGCACAAGGAATCTTTCTCGGAAAAAGCACCTTTTTACCGCCTGAAAATACGCTTGAAGCGCGAAATCGTCACGATGGGAGTACCGGACATTAATCCCCGCCTCATGGCTGGCAAATATGTTAAGCCGGAGGAGTGGAATAAGCTGCTTGACGATCCCGATGTTGTCGTGGTTGATGTGCGTAATGACTTCGAGGTATCTATGGGTACTTTTGAAGGTGCTATTAATCCAAAAACAAAAAGCTTTTCTGAGTTACCTGAATGGGCGCTGCGGGAAACTGCTTTACGCACTAAACCCAAGGTGGCAATGTTTTGCACGGGTGGTATTCGCTGCGAGAAATCTACTGCTTTTTTGCGAACTCAAGGTTTTGATGAAGTCTATCATCTCGAAGGCGGAATTTTAAAATATTTGGAAACGGTGCCGGAAGCAGAAAGTCGTTGGGAAGGCGAATGTTTTGTCTTTGATGAACGGGTTTCTGTTGGTCAGGGGTTAAAGCCGGGAAACTATGAACTTTGTCGCGGTTGTCGTCACCCGATTAGTCAGGAAGATAAGGCTTCTGAATTATTTGTACTGGGTGTGAGTTGTCCTCATTGTCATGACTCAAAAACTGAAACAAAAAAACAAGCCTTATCTGAACGTCAACGTCAGATTGAGCTTGCTAAGCGTCGCAATCAAGTACATATAGGCGCGCGTTACGATGCGAAGGAAAAAGTAGATGGTGCGATCGACTAATATTATTATTCACTAAGCTTAAAGAACCCCGTTTCTACGAAAAATCTTGTTTAGCGACGAGAAATCGACGAAGGAACGGGGTTTCTGACCCGAAAAACCCGATCGCGCGATCGACTAATTATATCGTTTCCGGTTGCATCTGAATAATAAAATCGAGTCAACACTCAACAGTCAACAGTCAACAGTCAACAGTCAACTATCACGGACGGTGCAACCGGAATTGATATTATATGTCAGCAACATACCCGATTTTGTATTCCTTCCGCCGCTGTCCCTATGCTATGCGCGCGCGCTTGGCCTTAATGGTTAGCAATCGGGTGTGTGAGTTGCGGGAAGTTGTTTTACGAGACAAACCACAAGAGATGTTGGAGGTATCTGCCAAAGGTACAGTACCAATATTGATTGATGTTGATGGGCGCGTACTCGATCAAAGTATCGATATCATGTTGTGGGCATTGAGGCAAAATGATCCTGAAAAATGGTTGATGCCACAGCAAGGTTCTGTTGCAGAAATGCTGGAACTAATCGCTCTATTTGATGATAGATTTAAATATCATCTTGACCGTTATAAGTACCCCGATCGATATCCCGGTGTTGATGCCCAAGTACATCGTTATGAAGGTTCTTTATTGCTGGAAAAACTCAACTCACAGTTAAACGCCACTAAATATTTATTTGGTAACAATGTAGCATTGGCTGATATGGCGATCGCACCTTTTGTTCGTCAATTCGCTCATACAGATCAAACTTGGTTTAACGAACAGCCTTGGCCACAGCTACAAGCTTGGTTAACAGGGTTTACAGACTCAGAAATTTACGCTAGTGTTATGCAGAAATACGCGAAATGGGAATCGGGCAATGCAGGCGTTGTTTTTGGGCGCTCGTAATTGTTCGCAATCAAGAGACAAGATTGCTTTCATTCGCTCTCAGTTCTTAAAAATATCTGCGTTTATCTGTGTTAATCTGCCTGACATCTGCGGTTGACGTATCAATCAAAGATTTATGTAAGAAGTCTAAGATGCAATGTTATTCTAGTTGCTCAGGCGTTACTGTATTCTAGTAAGTATTGTCAGGCTGAAATTATGATTGATGTTGGTTCGTTAGTTCGATCGCCCAGAAACGATTTGGGAGTCGGAAAAGTTGTTGAGGTATCGCGTACTGATGCCGTAGTTGAATATTTTTGCTCAGTTAAAAACCGCATCCGCAAAACTGTGCCTTTGGGCTTGCTGCAAGAAGCCAGACTTCAGCGCCAAACCCGCTGCTACCTCTGGAGTACAACTCAGGAAAGATGGATTATCGGTCGAGTTTATGACTGGGATGAAGATAAATTAGAGTACGAAATTGACCTGCCCGACAGCCAAAGTTTGCAAGCTGTCGAAAGCGAACTTTACGTTCGCTGCAATATCCCGATCGCCGATCCGATCGACATTTTAGCAGTCAAAGGCCAAGAAACGCCGTATTTTCACGATCGCCGATTGGCATTCGTTCAATCTGCGATCGAACAGCGGGCCGTCAGCCGCGGCATGACGGGTTTAATTTCTGCTAACATAGACCTCTATCCGCACCAAGTTGAAGTCGTCCGGCGCGTCCTAGAAGACCCTATCGTGCGCTATTTATTAGCCGACGAACCAGGGCTCGGAAAAACAGTAGAAGCCGGCACAATTCTCCGCCAATTCCTGCTAGATGAACCCAACGGACGCGCTGTGGTAATTGTTCCGAAATACCTGCTCGAACAGTGGCGGCAGGAGTTGGAAAATAAATTCTATTTGTCTCATTTCGCTGACCGAGTGCAGCTTGTGGCTGTTAGCGACATCAATCAAATTAGCCGCAACGCCAACCTAGATTTTCTGATTGTGGATGAAGCGCATGATGTGGCAGCAATGGCAAATTCGAGCGATCGCGCTCAGCAGCAGTCCTTTGAACTCTGTCAGAAACTAGCTCAGAAAAGCAAAAATGTATTGTTATTATCTGCAACGCCAGTTCTCGGCCGCGAGCAAGATTTTCTAACAATGCTGCACTTGCTAGATCCCACAACTTACCGTCTTGATGACCTGGAAAGCTTCAAAGAACAGGTGCGAAACCGTCAAGAAATCGGTGGCGCTTTGCTGGATTTCCGAGAAAATGCCAAGCCTGCTGTTTTGAAAACAAAACTCGCTCAACTTCGCACTATTTTTGCCAAAGATGATTATTTAATCGGATTAGCAACAGAGTTAGAAAGTTGTTTGAAAACTAAACAAACCGCAGAACAGGCTCGGCTTGTCCGAATTATTCGCACTCACGTTAGCGATACCTACCGCCTGCACCGCCGCATCCTTCGCAACCGCCGCGATGCAGTTGAAGATGTGATTTTCGATCGAGATGCTGTTCCTAAAACTGAGTACGATCTGAATGATGAACAGTGGTCTGAAATTCAAACCGTACTCGATAAATGGCGCACAGTCGCTCCCAAGTCGAGCGAATATCAGAGAATTTTCCTGCTGTTTTTCCGCGCTTCCGGTACTTGGCTGAATGTTTTAGAACGGGTTGTCAAAGCTCGTTTGCAGAAAAAATCGACTCCAGAACTCGATCGCGAATTTGGACAAAATGACACGGCAATCTTGACAAAAACGGCGCTGTTTCCCGAAGAAAGGGAAATACTGGAAACCTTGCTCAACACCCTGGAAAAGCCCCAGGAAGGACTCGATCGACTGAGTTTGTTACGAATCGCGATTCTCCGATTTCTGGCAGTTGCTTTGAAGGTTCCGCGCGAGTATCACAGCAAACCTCGCGATTTGCTGTCGAGAATTCAACAGCAAATTAAACGGCCGATTCCCGGCGAGCGTTTCCCGAAAATTGTGATTTTTACCAGTTTTACGGCAACTTGTAAAGAGATTGCGGAAAATTTAGCGAAAATCTTTGGTAAAAATGCGATCGCCAGCCATGAGACGAGCAAATCGGCTGATGATGTTGAGGCTAGTCTCAAGCGGTTTAAGACTGAACCGCATTGTTTTATCTTAGTGTGCGATCGATCGGCGGAAGTAGGGGTAAATCTACAAGTGACAGATTGGTTAGTTCACTTCGATTTGCCGTGGTTTCCCCATCAGTTAGAACAAAGACTCGGCAGAGTCGATCGCATTGGCAGCAAAATGGGAGTCCAATTTTGTTTGTTTGCAGGCCCGGATTTGCCGGAGAGTCCCCACGAAGCTTGGTTTCAAGTTTTAAAAGATGGGTTTGATATCTTCAACAAATCTATTGCCAGCCTTCAGTTTTATGCTGAGGAAAAACTTCTCCAACTTGAAGAAAAGTTGTTTGCTGAGGGAGGCAAGGGCTTATCCAGCGAAATTGAAGCGATTAAAACTGAAATCGAACAAGAGAAAATCAAAATAGACGAACAGTACGTTCTCGATGAAATTGATACTCTTGATGACAGCGCATCTCAGTATTTTGAAGCTCTCGACAACTGCGATGCTAAGCATAAAGAAATGCAGCGGGCTACTGAAGGTTGGTTGTGTCAAGCTCTTCACTTCAAACAAATCGAACATCCGAGTATATCGGGGTTGCTGCGCTATCAACCTACTCAAAAAACGTTGATTCCGTCGAACGATTTGAGAACCAGATTGATTCCTTATTGCCAGCAATATGGCAGTTACAATCGCCGCATTGCTTATCAGAATGCGGATGTCGCTCTTTACCGAATTGGTGAGGGATTGATCGATGCACTTGGCTCTTATATTCGCTGGGACGATCGCGGTCAAGCTTTTGCCATGTGGCGGCATGATGAAAGTTGGGATGCTGCGCCTGGGAAGGAGTGGTTCGGCTTTCAGTTTAATTATTCAATCCAGACTGATGTGCAGCCTGCCGAGCAAGTGTTGCAAGCACAAAACATCGAAAATTACAACTTAAAAGCTTTGCAGCGCCGCGCTGATTCTCTGTTTCTGCCAATTTTTGAAACTGTGTTTGTAGATGCTCGCAGCGAAGAAATGTCACTGGTGGAGGATGCGGAACTTCTGGCGATTTTGCAGCGGGCTTATAAGGGGAAAGGCGGGCCGAATCGGGATTACAATTTGTCGAAAAATCGCACGTCGCTGATTGACAGTTTTGTCGATCCGCTAGAATGGGATGATTTTTGTCAAAAGGGACGGGTGGTATCGGAGGAATTGCTGCGCGGGCGATCGGCTTTTGTGGAAATGTGCGATCGATCTGCTGTCACTGCTGCAATCCAACTCGAAAACCGGGTGAATCAATTGCAATTGCGGTTGAATCGACTTTCTAAATCAGAACAACTTTTAGAATCGGTTTTGGGTGAGGAAATCAGTACGGAAAGTATGTTGAGTGAAGCGGTTTTAGCTGGTATTCGCCGCCCAAACCTGACTCTCGAATCTGTGGGATTTATTGTGATTTCTGGGCGTCCTCCTGTAAAGTCGGAGGATGAAGGATAATTTGTTTGGGAGGGCGATCGCTCTTTTTGAGGGCGATCGCTCTTTTTGAACCGCAGATGCAGGCGGATAAACGGGGATGGACGCAGATGGATGGATGGGGGATGAGTCTTATCTAAACTGCGGAAGTGACAGCTATTTTTAGATTATGGGACTGCAAAAATGGTAAGATAAAAGCAGTAGTAATGAGTAGCAGTGATTTAGTTAAAAGCCACGGTTCGGCCTGACATCAAAGTGCGTCGATCGCATGGAAATTGAACCGCACAGCCAAAATGAAGAAGTCTCCGATAAAAATTCTGCTCGTAGAGGACGATGGAGGGCTGAGTGCAACACTGACCAATGTGTTGGAAGCAAATCATTACGGGTTCGATCGGGCAAATGATGGACAAGCGGGCCTAGACTTGGCAGCAGCAATTGAGTATGACCTGATTTTGTTAGACGTGCAGGTTGCCAAACTAGATGGAATTAGTCTATGTCGGCAACTGCGATCGCAAGGCTACTGCAAACCGATCCTGTTAATGACTGCAAAGGATTCAGATGCGGAGGTGGTGGCTCTTTTTGATGCGGGAGCCGATGATTACATCAGCAAGCCTTTTGCTACGGAAGTATTACTGGCAAGAATCAGAACTTTATTGCGACGCAGTAAAGCACTTTCCCCAGGAGGTTCTACTCAGAATTCACCGGCTAATACATTGACTTGGGGAGATCTTTGTTTAGATTTGGATTCTGGTAGAGTGACATTTTGCGAACAAATAATTTCACTGACAGCGACAGAATATAATCTGCTGGAATTATTACTGCGAAATCCCGATCGCATTTTTAGCCGCAGTGCTATTTTGGATCGTCTGTGGGGATTTGACGACGCACCAACCGATCGCGCTATTATCACTCATATTAAGGATGTCAGGAAGAAACTGAAGGCAGGCGGCTTAACTGAAGAAATTATCGAAACAATTTATGGCATGGGCTATCGACTGAAACCGTACCCCCAATCTGCGTCATCTAGTTCAAATAATCCTGGGATTCAGCGCCCCCAAAAACCTCAATCTCGCGGGATAGATAAGTCTGAGAGCGACAAAGTTTTAGAGCGGTTTCGGGGAGTATTCAACCAACAAATTGCTGTATTGGAACAGGCAAAAACTGCTTTTTTAGCAGGAAATTTAGAAACAGAATTACAGCAAGCGGCCAAACATGAAGCTCATAAATTGGCAGGATCTCTCGGATCTTTTGGTTATCCCGAAGGCTCGAAATTGGCACGCTCAGCAGAGCATTTACTAATAAACGATCGCTCTTTGACTGCTGAGGAAATTACCCGCTTTTCGGAATTGGTGACAGGATTACATCAGGAGTTAGACAAAACACCGATTACATCAACGGCTGCACCAGTTTCTACTATTTCAAATTTCAACTATCGGGTTTTGGTAGTTGATGATGATGCTGCATTAACGGAGCGATTGAAAGTAGAATCGGAAGCTTGGGGATTTCGGATGAAAATTGCGCCGAATATTACTGCTGCCCGATCGCGTCTTGCTTTGTCAATGCCCGATGTGATGTTACTGGATTTAAGCTTTGCAGAGACAGAGGAAGATGGATTAACGCTATTGCGAGAACTGACCGAGCGATCGCCTACTCTTCCTATAATCGTTTTTACCGGACGAGATAGTCTTGCCGATCGCTTGGCTGTATCGCGCTTAGGTGCTAAGCAATTTCTCCACAAACCTGCAACCACCGAGCAAATTTTTCGAGCCATCACCCGTGTTCTACCCAGTCCCAAAACTTCAGAAGCCAAAGTCTTAATCGTAGATGATGACCCTGTGATGCTGATTAAATTATCAGGGTTGCTGACTCCTTGGGGACTTGAGGTGACAAATCTCAAAGAACCACAGCAATTTTGGGAGGTGTTAATTAGCACTGAACCCGATTTAGTATTGCTGGATCTAGAAATGCCGATCGTCAGCGGCTTAGAATTGTGTCAGGTTGTCCGACAGGATATCCAATGGGAAAATTTACCGATTTTGGTGGTGACAGCCCATACCGATCCAGAATCTCTCCAACAAGCCTTTGCAGCCGGAGCCGATGATTTTATTACCAAGCCGATACTAGGGCCTGAATTAATCACGCGGGTACTCAGCCGAATCAAGCGCTCTCGTCCTTTACTGAAGCCTGGGAATACTTAAATAGAACTTACGCAGGAGGGCTAAGAACCCGGTTTCTGCCTCAATCTAAAAAATGTAATTAAGTAAGTAGATTAATGATAGAACATACTGATGAAAATTATGGGAAATGGCAACAACAGCCACAGCAAGTCCTGGCTAAAACAGCACTTTCTCTCTCCGCATCCCTCAAACTAGAAGATATTCTCAACACTACGGTCACGGATCTCAGAAACATTCTGCAATGCGATCGCGTAATTATCTTGCAATTTGCTCCAGACTGGAGCGGAAATGTGGTGGTAGAGTCAGTTGGTTCAGAATGGACAGCAATCTTATCCACTCAGATACACGATCCTTGCTTGGGTGAAAGCTATATCGAACCCTTCAAACAAGGCTTATTCACCTCTAAATCTGATATTTATACTGCCGGAATTGATACTTGTCACCGGGAATTCCTGGCCACTTTTCAAGTTAGAGCTAACCTGCTTGTTCCTATCCTTGAGGGAGAAGAACTTTGGGGATTATTGATTGCCCATCAGTGTGCAGAACCTCGCGAATGGCAAGCCTCAGAAATTGAACTCATGCGACAGCTAGCAACTCAAGCTGGAATTGCTATTCAGAAATCTGATTTATTTCCTCAAGTACAAACGGAACAGAGGGAGCGCCAACAAGCAGGAATTTCCTTACAACAACTCCATACTGAACTCGAACAACAAGTCATAGAACGGACAGCAGAACTCAGTGAAGTCAACCATAGCTTGCCACCCTATATCAATCAAGTTGAAGACCTCTATAATAATGCTCCCTGTGGCTATCATTCCCTAGATGCAGCAGGAACAATAATTATGATTAATGATACGGAACTGAAGTGGTTAGGCTATACCCGCGATGAAATTGTCCACCAAAAGAAATTTGTTGATTTAATGACCATTGAAACTAAAAATATTTTTTATCAAAACTTTCCCTTATTTAAACAACAAGGCTGGATTAACAATTTAGAACTTCAGATTTTAAATAAAAACGGAAAAATCATTTGGATAAACTTAAATGCTACAGCAATTTATGATGAAGCAGGTAACTTCATAATGAGTCGTTCTAGCGTATTTGATATCACCGATCGCAAATGTACTGAAGCAGCATTCCGCCAATATGAACGCATCATATTCAATACAAGAGATGGAATTGCGCTGATGAATATTAACTATATTTATCAAATAGCCAATCAAGGTTATTTGACTTGGTGCAACAAAACTGAAAGCGAAGTTGTAGGAAATTCTGTTAGGAATATCCTGGGTGCAGAGTTGTTTGATAACTTCATCAAGCCTCGCTTAGATAGATGTTTGGCGGGAGAAACAATTCAGTATGAAAAGTGGTTTGACTCTCCCAATTTAGTACGGCAATTTTTGAGCGTTACCTATACGCCTTTCCGTGATGCAGGTGAAAATATTTCCGGCGTCCTCGTCAGTCTACGGGATCTGACTCAACTCAAACAAAAAGAACAAATGCTGGATCTTCAGGCTGTCATTACCCGCAACATGGCAGAAGGCATTTGTTTAGTAAGAGCAGATAATGCAGCCATTGTCTATGCCAATCCTAAATTTGAGCAGATGTTTGGCTATGACTTTGGCGAACTCAACGGTCAGCACGTTTCGATTCTCAACTATGCCACCGAATCGGTCAGTCCTGAAGATGTAAATCAAGCCATTCGGTCTGCTGTTTTACAAAACAGTGAATTCAGCTATGAAGTTCAGAATGTCAAGAAAGATGGGACTCCATTTTGGTGCAGTGCCACTTGCTCTGTATTCAATCATTCCGAGTATGGCGATGTTCTAGTGGCTGTTCAGCAAGATATCACCGTAGCGAAGCACCTCGAAGAAGTTAGACAAGAGACGGAAGCAGCCTTACTACAAAAATCTAGAAAGGAAAATTTGCTCTGGAGGATTACTCAAGGAATTCGCCAATCTTTGGATCTGAATGCCGTTCTAAATACTGCTGTTACTGAAATTAGTGAGACATTACAAACAGATCGCACTGCCATTTACCGCTTTAATCCTGATTGGAGTGGTGATTTTCTCGTGGAGTCAGTTGGTGAGGGTTGGGTAAAACTGATAGGGAGCGATATTCAACAAAATTGTGCAGATACCTATTTGCAAGAAACTCACGGCGGTCGATTCCGCAATCATGAAAATTTTGTTGTTAACAATATTTACAGCGCTGAACTTCAACCCTGTCATATCGAGCTACTGGAACACTTACAAGCAAAAAGTTATGCAGTTTTCCCGATCTTTTTGAGAGAAACTCTCTGGGGTTTGTTAGCTATTTACCAAAATACGGCACCTCGTCAATGGCAATCGTGGGAAATAGAATTACTTGAACAGATTGCCAGCCAATTGTCGATCGCCATTCAGCAATCCCAACTCTACCGACAACTTCAGGTCGAACTGCAAGAACGTCAGCAAGCCGAAGCCACGATCCGAGAAGCCGAACGACGCTGGCGATCGCTCTTGGATAACGTGCAGTTGATTGTTGTCGGACTTGATCTCGATGCAAATATTAATTATGTTAATCCTTTCTTCTTAAAAATTACAGGATATACTCACCCAGAAGTTATGGGAAAGAATTGGTTTGAAAACTTTTTACCCCCTTCTAATCAACAATCGGTTCAAGTGGTTTTTTCGGAAGTTTTAGCCCATAACTATCATCCCTATTATCAAAATTTTATCTTAACCAAATCGGGGGAGGAACGATTTATTGCCTGGAACAATACCATGCTGCAAGATTCAGAGGGAAACATCATTGGAACTATCAGCATTGGGGAAGATATTACCGATAGACAAAAGCTAGAACACATTAAAAATGAGTTCATTGGTATTGTCAGCCATGAACTTCGCACTCCTTTGGCAGGAATTCAAATGTCATTAGGACTAATAAAAAGTGGGGTTTATGATAAAAAGCCCGAAAAATCTAAACGCATGATTGAAATTGCCCTCCTCGATACCAATCGATTAGTCCACCTGGTTAATGATATTTTAGATTTGGAGCGCCTAGACTCCGGGCGGACAATTGTTGAGAAAACCGTTTGCAAAGCTGCCGATTTGATGCAGCAAGCAGTAGATAGCATGCAGGCGATCGCTACTCAACAGCAAATCTCATTAATCGTTAACCCCACAGATGCAGAAGTCGGGGCAACAAGAGATGCGATCGTCCAAACCTTAACAAATTTGCTCAGTAATGCGATTAAATTCTCACCTGCCGATTCCACAATTCATCTGAGTGCCGAAAACCAGACAGACTTTGTACTGTTCCAAGTTAGCGATGGCGGGCGAGGCATTCCAGCAGATAAACTAGAACTCATTTTTGGGCGATTTCAGCAAGTGGATGCTTCTGACTCCCGCGAAAAAGGAGGCACCGGTTTAGGTTTAGCAATTTGTCGTAGTATTGTTGAGCAGCATGGCGGCAAAATCTGGGCGGAAAGTATCTTAGGTGAAGGCAGCACATTTTGCTTCACCCTACCCTTAGCCACCGTTGAATAACGCTGAGATTAATCTGTACCATAAATCCCGAATTCACAATCTCCAATCCAAAATGCCATGACAGACAGACAAATTCTAGTTGTTGACGATGAAGAACACCTTCGGGAACTTGTGCAGGCTTGCTTAGAAGATTTAGGCGGATGGGAAACAGTGGGGGCAGGATCGGGAGAGGAATGTTTACAAATACTGCAAATAGAACAACCCAACGCTATTTTGCTGGATGTATCTATGCCGGGAATGGATGGGTTTGCTGTGTACGAGCTCCTGCAGTCCGATCCGATTACCCGATCGATTCCAGTGATTCTGCTGACAGCGAAAGTTTTGCCCAGCGATCGGGCTAAATTTGCCCAGATGGCGGTAGCTGGAGTAATTGCCAAACCGATCGAACCCATCACCCTGACGGAAGAAGTAGCAGAGATTTTGGGATGGGATGAATAACTTTCACCATTTTTGTGAAGTTTTGTAACAATAACCGAATCTTTACCAATTCCTTACCGTTGTTATTTAGTCTCCTGTTATGCAGCTAAAAGTTCTTTGCATTAGGAGGAGACTAAATGAATGCTTTTCAGGCTTTGAATGATATAAATCAGGATCTCGCAGTTTCATTTTCCGGTTTGCCCACTGGTTGTCAGCAATCCACACTTTGGATTGATCATACAGAGGAAACACCGATCGCAGGTATTACAATTCAAGAAAAGGATATGACTCTTATCCTTAAAGTTCACATTTCTGACATTCATCTTGTCAAATTGAATCTCCACATCACTCCAGAAACTGTTTTAATTCAAGGTCAACCTACCGAAGCTGCTGGAGTAGAAGGTTATTTCCTTCCTAGTCAATTTCAAAGTCTCATCCCGTTGCCCCACCCCGTACATCCTGAAATTTATGGGACTGAAATACACTCGGATGGTTTAACCATTCAGCTTGCTAAAAAGTTGAGAACTCCGCCATCCCAAGTTCGGATTCAAGTCTTAAATACACATTTTTAAGCAATTGCTTAAAAATGTGTATTTAAGGCCAAATTGGCAACCGAACAATTGATTTCTAATCAACCCAAATAAAATGAACACTTTGCAACTAGCTAATTATGAGGGCAGTCTCCTGCCAGAAAGCAAGATGATAGGGAAACAAATTCTCATCGTTGATGACCAAGAACACCTCCGTGAACTGGTACAGTTGTGCCTGGAAGACCTCGCGGGATGGAACACCCTGGTGGCCGAATCAGGACAAGAATGTTTACAAATCCTACAAACCGAACGACCTAACGCTATTTTGCTGGATGTATCAATGCCGGGAATGGATGGGTTTGCTGTGTACGATCGTCTCCAATCCAATCCCATTACTCGATCAATTCCAGTGATTCTGGTGACAGCAAGAGTTTTGTCAACCGATATGGCTCAATTTGCCGAAATGGGTGTTGCTGGGGTAATTCGCAAACCATTTGAAGTCACTACCCTGCCGGGAAAAGTGGCAGAGATTTTGGGATGGGATGATTGACACTTCCCGGTATGGCAGACGCAGGATTCTTAAGACTTTACAATCTTAATATCCCTATTGATAGGCTTGCCAAACTCACCCTAGGGCGTGACTACCCCGCCAAAAACCCAGACATGGCTACTATTTTACAGGCTTTTGTTTAATAAAACATGAAGCATTTGCAAGGTATCTGTATGACTACAAACATACTTTTAGTAATTCACAAAAATCAGAATATAGGCGAGGTAATCCAGGCTTGCTTGACTGATTTGGTAGGTTGGAACGTGGAAGTTGCTAGTTCGAGTGAAGAATGCTTGCGACAAGCAAGTTTCTATCAGCCAGAGGCGATTATTTTGGATGTTGCTATCGGCGAAATTGATGCCTTGCTATTTCTCAAACAACTAAAAACCCAACCAGAAACCCAAGGAATTCCGGTTCTGCTGGTAACTCTCAAAGCCAAATGATCCGATTTACAACAGAGTTGGTTACACAAATCTCAACTTGCAGCAGCGATCGTCAATTCTCTCAAGCCAACTATGCTTACCGTTGAGATAGCGAAGGTTTTGGGTTGGGATTTAGACTGAGTATCCTCTGTGGGAATCTGGGGGTTGTTGGATACAATTTCTCTCAGTTATTGCTACTTTTACGAAATATTTCGATTTGCATCAATTCCTTAACAAGCTTGTATTCTTTACCAAATCTTTACTTCTTACCTCTACATTCATAGAGTGGCTGCTTCCAGCCAGCTTACAGCGCTTGGCAACAAGAGACTAATACACTTTCGATAAAAAAGAGGTTTTTATGACAAGCTGTCCTTGCTGCACGAATCAACTGCTGCGTCACATTCGCCAAGCTCAATTATACTGGTTTTGCCGTCAGTGTTGGCAAGAAATGCCTGTTTACAGTCTTAACAGCTACGGTTCATCGAGCTCTATAAATGTAGTTAGAGAGTTAAGGATTAAGAAGCAATTTTCTTCAGAGGCGATAGTTTAAAGGTTAAATTCCATCGCACAGGCGTGACACCCGTGCCACAATTGAGGCGGATGAATAAAAGGGATCTCGCACTTACGGGCTAAACCTCTTCAAAAATTGCGCCTCGCTGCTGTAGATTCACCTGCATCTCCTCCTCCATTCCTGAATTGTTCCCAAACCTCGCTGACTCGACATTCGCACCGCTGAAATTAGTATTTGTTAAGTTCACTTCCAGCAGATTTGCGCCGCTCAAATTGGCACCGCTGAGGTTAGCTAAAGCTAGACTTGCTTTGTGCAAATCTGCACCGCTTAGATCGGCATTTCCTAAGAAAGCGCCGCTCAAATCTGCCCCGCCGAATTTGGCATTTTGCAGGCTGGCGTCGCTGAAATCGGCATCGTTTAAGGTTGCACCCCGGAAATTTACCCGATCGAGATTTGCGCTGCTAAAATCCACTGCACTTAAAGTCGTTCCGCGCAAGCTGCTACCCGCGAAATCTAGTGCTGGATTGAGATTGGCGATTTTTGCCAACTCCACAAAATTGTCGGTTTCAGCCGAGATAATGCGATCGACCATTTCCTGCAATTCCGATTCAGCTTCCGGGACAATTTTCAGTTCGCGCGGTTCAACCGGAGGTAAATTGTAGGACAATAGCGCCCAACTGAGGGCAGGTTGGAGTTTATGTTTTTGTAGGTATACAGTCAGGATTCTTTCTAAAATAGAATGTTGATTTGGCGTGATCTCGTGCGGCCACAAACCCTCCGCATCTGTGAGATTAATATCTTCTTTAGCAACCTCAAAAGCGGCTGCCACCCGAAATTCTTTGCCAGAAATTTCTCCCAGCTTAGCATTTTTTAGCAAACCTTTTAATACTGATTTGCCCTGTTCTACTGAAAAAATCCAAGCTGGCGTTGTATCATCGCTGATTGTGGAAACGTGACAAAATATGCTCTCTGTCTCCTTAATTTTTTCCGCCTTCTCCCCGCCCTGAACTCCCCGCTGAGTTTCGGTTACTAAATTTTCTGCACTGCTTTGAATAGCCAGGGTTTCTTCAATTGGCAAAAGCTTAAAAGAACCGACTAACTGACGAGATGCTACGGGAATCTTGCAGTTTTCTAGATGGAGTTTGAGGATTCCGCCTTGCAGACCAAATTTGACGCGACCGCCGAGCAGCGGTTCCCAATGCTCGTTAAAATTTAGGCTCAAGTGAATGTCTAGCTGCTGGGTTTGGGCTGCAACCGATGGAAGTGGAATTGCTTCTAATTGCATCCACAAGCAATCTGGGTATTTGTTTTGAGACTCTAGCGATCGCATATCGGGTAGAATTGCTGGCACTACCAGCCTGTAATTGATATTTAAATTAGTTTATTATTTCTATTTTATCACAATACAGCTTTTTTTTGTGGACAAGATTGTAAATTTTGTTTAATTCGATCCGCAACTCATTGGTTTTGCTGGATTTGGCTTTTCACCCAATTCCGAAATGCTTTCACTAATTCCAAATAGTCCATTGTTTCTGCTTGTTCCAAAAATCTAACAATCTCTAATATCGGTAAGCTGGGAAATGCTAAACTGATCTCGCCCTCAACGTATTCTCCATTTTCTAATCTGTTGATTCTGAGCCGCGATCCATTATAAATCCAAACTTCCGGCACTCCCAGATCCGCATAAACCTGCAAGCTATTTTCCGAACGGCTGGTAATATCAATTTCTACCACTAAATCGGGCGGCGGATCTTGATTCATGTCGATTCTTTTTTTGCCTTTAACTGCACTAACATTTTGGATGTAAAAACATTCATCAGGTTCTACACCGCTAAGTTCAGGACGCTTGAAAGTTGTGGAACCAAGAGGCTCAATTCTCACCTCTAATTCTTCCGCTAAGGTTTCAACAAATCGACCCATTATTGTTTTGAAACGTTCGTGTTCGGGAGAAGGTACCATAATTTTCAAATTGCCGCGATTATATGTCAGTCGAATTTGCCGATCGCCGATTTCGGCAAGCAAAGTTTCGTAGGTTTGCCAACTGATACCCGATAGCTCGACAATTTGTTCGGGTGGAGCGAGAGTTTTAGCTGTCATAGTGCTACTTTGGTGAAGAGTTCGTAGGCGCAAGCTGGGGCGTAGCCATCGCACTTTTGCATTATATCATCGAAGGAAGCCTAGACTGGAAATACCGAAGACAAATCCAGAGATAACTCGAAAAAATCAGGAATTACCACCGTCTGATTTGGCAAAACAACTCGTTGCAATTGATAACTATAACTTCCGTTTTGTTTCCGATAAGGTTCGCTGTGCATTTCCAGTTCATTATCAACCAAATTAAATATCCAATAATTAGAAATCCCAGTCTCAGCATAGAGAGACAACTTGGTTATCCGATCGTACTTTAAAGTAGAATCAGAAACCTCAATTACCAACAAAATATCCGCAGGCTGCGGGTGAGAAGATAAATAACGCTCGGCTCGATTGCGGGCAATCACAACATCAGGCTCTGGTTCGCTATCCTCAGACAAAATAATTGGCTCTTGACCGCGCACGATCGCTCTTTTTCGCAGCAGCGGGTACAATTCTCCTAACAGTAGCGAATTACAAACAGAGTGAAACGTACTTTTAGTAGCCTTGAGGATAATTTCTCCGCGAATCAATTCAACTCGTTCATCGGGGGCGAAAAATCCCAGTTCTTCCAAACGGTGATATTCTGCGATCGAGAATCGTTTTGCAGTTACGGCAGTCATAGCTTTTCTTACCCTCTACAATTACCAACCTTTCCAATTAATTCTACTCAAAAATCCCGCCCCGTGCCGTCAATTCAACCTTCAGGGCATCCGAAATTCCCAAACAACAAAAAAACTTTGCATTTTTTACTACTGTATTTGTCAAATCAGCGCGACTCAAATCAGCACCGTTTAAATTCGCTCCACTCAAATTAACACCGCTTAAATCAGCATTCTTGAAATCAGTATTTGTCAAATTTGCATTTACTAAAATCGCATTCGGTAAATAAGCACTGCTCAAATTGGCGCCGGTTAAATTTGCACCGCTCAAATTCGCCCGGGGCAGCTTTGTCCGCAAATCAGCACCGCTCAAATTGGCGCTGCTGAGTTCAGCATCCCGCAAATTAGCATTGCACAAATTAGCATCAATTAAAATAGCAGCGCTCAGCAAAGCACCGCTGAGATCTGCCAAAGTCAAATCTGCGCCTCGGAGGTTGGTTTCGCGCAAATCCGCACCGTTAAAATCAGTGTAGTGCAAGTCAAAACCGCTTAAATTAGCCCCAGCAAAATCCTCAATCGGATTCAAACCAACTGTTTCTGCAAGTTGTAAAAAACTCTTATTTTTATCAATTAAAAACAGTTCCCGGACGATCGCCAATTGCTCCTGTCGGTACTGGTTAGCCTTCTCGTAATCGGCTAAATACTTGTAACCCAGCTTCAAATACTTGAGAGCATTGCGCTCAATGCGATCGTCCTTGCTGGTGCGCGCGATCGACAACTGCTGGTGATAGCATTCGATCGCACCAGGCAAATCTCCCTTAGCATCGTAAGCTAGCGCCAAATTGCCCAAAGTTTCCAATTCAGAGCGCCCGTCGCCAGTGTCCCGCGCGATCGCCAAACGCTGCTGCTGGTAATCAATAGCACCAGAAAAATCCTCCAGAGCACAGCAAGCATTGCCCAGATTTCCCAAAGCATTAGCCTCGCCCCGGCGATCGCGAATTTCCCGCGCTAACACCAAATGCTGCTGGTAGCAGTCGATCGCCTGAGCATAATTTCCCAGCGCTTCGTAAGCTACGCCCATATTACCCAGCGCCGCACCCGATCGCCGCTTATCGTCCATTGAGCGATACAGCGCCAGCGCTTCCTGCCAAGAATTCAGCGCCGCCTCAAATTGACGCGCCTGATATTGCGAAATCCCCTGCTTGATTAGCTCGCTAGCTTGTTCGCTCATAATGTCAAAATTAGTTAATAACTAAAATTGATATTAATCGACTCAAAGCGGTAATTGCTAATCGGTAATCGGGAATCGGGGATCGGTATGGTTAATCCCCTCCCCCATCCGTATTTTCACGTCCGTGCAAAAAAAAAGACAAAAAAAGAGAGAGCTACCTAAGTAACTCTCTCTGCCATCAGGGTGCATCTACATAACACAATATAACACGGTCGGGATGAGGGGTGTCACCCCCAAACGTGAAGATGTTGTAAAGAAATGTAGATTAATTATAAAGTTACGATCCAGGGATCGCGGCGAGCTCAGGAAAAACCGATCGCCCGCCGCTGTATCCGCTACACGACCCCCTTAACAACTGCTTAGCCTGCGCCGTTAAGCTTCGCCGCCAGCAGCTCATTGGTCAGTTTGGGATCGGCCCGGCCGCCCGTTTCCTTCATCACCTTGCCGACAAAAAAGCCCAGCAGCTTAGTTTTACCGGCTCGGTACTGTTCGAGCTCCTTGGGATTGGCTGCCAACACCGCATCAATCGCTCGATCGATCGCCCCAGTATCCGAAATTTGAATCAAACCCTTACTCTCAACGAACTTCTGAGGCGAACCACCGTTTGCCAGCAACTCCGGCAAAATATCCTTAGCGATTTTGCCACTGATCGTACCGGCCTCAATTAGCCCCAGCAGTTCGGCTAAATCCTGCGGTTGGAAAGGAATTTCTGCGATCGCCAGTTTTTCATTTTTCAGATAAGCAGTAATATCGCCCATCACCCAATTCGCAGCTTGTTTAGCCACAGCACCGGCGGCGATCGATTTTTCAAAATACTCCGCCACCGCTTTGTCGTCAGTCAGCACCCGCGCGTCGTAAGGAGAAAGACCGAGCTCAGTTTCGTAGCGATTGCGCTTTTGGGCTGGCAATTCCGGCAGTTGAGCTTTCCAATCCTGCAATTGCTCGGCCGAAACTTTGATCGGAGGCAAATCTGGTTCCGGGAAATACCGGTAATCGCTTGCGCCTTCCTTAACCCGCATACTGAAAGTACACTGCTTGTTTTCATCCCAAAGCCGCGTTTCTTGGACGATGGTTTCGCCATTTTCCACAGCTTGAATTTGCCGCTCGATCTCATAATCGATCGCCCGTTCGATCGCATTAAAAGAGTTCATATTTTTAATTTCCACCTTCGTGCCGAACTCTTTTCTGCCCACGGGGCGCACCGAAATATTCACGTCGCACCGGAGCGAACCTTCCTGCATATTCCCGTCGCCAACACCGATGTAGCGCACGATCCGGCGCAATTCTTGACCGTATTCGGCAGCTTCCGCGCCCGATCGCAAATCCGGTTCCGAAACAATTTCGATTAGAGGCACACCGGCGCGGTTGTAATCCACCATTGAATAAGTTGAACCGCTGAGCCTATCGCTGCCGCCGTGAACCAATTTTCCGGCATCTTCCTCCATGTGCAAGCGAGTGATACCGATTTTTTTTCTAGTAGAATTTCCAGTCTCATCCACCAGTTCAATTTCTAGCCAACCGTTAGTAGCGATCGGCAAATCGAACTGAGAAATTTGATAATTTTTAGGCAAATCGGGATAGAAATATTGCTTGCGGTCAAACTTACTGTAAGGTGCGATTTCGCAGTTGAGAGCCAGCCCTGCTTTCACCGCATACTCCAGCACTTTTTGATTTAATACTGGCAATACTCCCGGCATTCCCATACAAATTGGGTCAATGTTAGTATTTGGGGCATTGCCAAATTCTGTAGAAGAACTGGAGAAAATTTTAGTATTCGTACTCAATTGACAATGAGTTTCGAGACCGATAATGGCTTCGTACTGAGTTTGGTTTTTTATCGAAGAGGGTGCAGCAGCAGTCATAAGCGATTTAAAAGACTGAATAACTTTAGATTTTATTTTAGCTTTTTATTGACCAAAGTGATTGGAGAGTATTTGTAGGTAGGGGCGGTTTCATTGGTGTCTACAAGCGCGTCAAACCCTGAGTTCAGCAGGTTTAAACCCCTGCCGGACTTGGATAAAGCGTGTTTAGTTGAGACAAATGGGGATCTGCATAGGCAACGCCGTGCTACAGATTCGCGATCGACCCAAGCCCGCAGCCACGCCGATCTCCTTTTGAGCGCCCCCAAACAACAACTCTGTGCAAAAATATACTTACCGCCTGCTCCTGCCCGCACCCTTCCCTTACCCAGGAGAGTTTTAGATCCATCCACCACAATTGCTGATCAATGTACACCCCAAATCCTTTTACTGGCAGTATTTAATAACGCCCGCCGCCTCCAACGATCTGCTCCACGCACAGACTAAAAATTAAAAATGTATAATTTAACAGGAAATTACATATTTTTAATTTTTAAGCTTTAATTTTGAATTCTAAAAGTAACACTTGCCTAAGTGTAAAACCTATGCCTGAAATTCCAGTAGAAAGTGCCACACTGTTTCAGAACAGCATCACTGAGCTAGAGCAGGCGGAATCAGCCCTCGAACTCGCTTGGAACGAACTCGAAAAACAAACAGCAGAAACCATTGCTGACATTGCCAAAGCCGGCTCAGCAAACACACAGGAAATTAGCGATCGCTTGGCCGGCGCGAAGCAACTCCGGCAGCAACTTCAAACTCAAATAAAAAAAGCCAACTCGCGGCGGGAATTTCATCTAGAAAACTCGCCCCTGGCAGTTGTAGAGTGGGACAGCGAATTTCGGGTAATGCGGTGGTCGCCAATGGCAGAACAACTATTTGGCTGGAGTGCAGCAGAAGTAATCGGCAAATACTGGCACGAATGGTCAATAGTTCATCAAGAAGACTTCGAGCAAGTGTGCGGCGTCACAAATCAACTGTTACACAGCAGAGAAACCCGCAACATTTGCCGCAACCGCAACTATACCAAAGATGGCTCGGTAATTTACTGCGAATGGTACAATTCTGCACTCCAAGATGAATCGGGAAGAGTAGTTTCTATTCTCTCTTTTGGCAGAGACATAACCGATTGCCACCGCATTCAAGAAGAACTGCACCGGCGCGAACAAGCTTTCAGCACCCTAGCGGAAAATGCGACCGATATCATCGCCAGGTTTGATAGAGAATTCCGCCACCTTTACATCAACCACGCAGTAGAATTAGCAACCGGAAAAACCCCCGCCGAATTAATTGGCAAGAGCAACAGAGAATCAGGAATGCCACCACACTTGTGCGACCTGTGGGAGGACACTTTTTTGAAAGTTTTTGGCACCGGAAAACAAGAAACCATAGAATTTGAGTTTCCCACTCCCGAGGGCATAAAACATTACCACTGTCGAGTTATTCCCGAGTTTACTGAAGATAATTCAGTAGAAACAGTTTTATCCATAGCCCGGGATATTACTGAACTAAAACAAGTGGAATCCCAGTTGCGACAAAGCGAATTTAAATTTAGAACAATAGTTGATTCTAACATGATCGGTCTAATCTTTTGGGACATTAATGGTCCCATTATAGATGCCAACGCCGCTTTTTTAAACACGGTAAAATATACGCGGGACGATTTGCTTGCCGGAAGAATTAACTGGCAAGAAATGACACCGCCAGAATACGTGCGTTTAGACACAGAAAAAGTTGCCGAACTGAGGGCTAGAAATACCGTTATTCCCTTTGAAAAAGAATTTATGCGCTCCGATGGGAGCCGCGCTCCGGTGATGCTGGGCAGCACATTTTTAGAACGAACGCAGCAGTTAGGAGTCAGTTTTGTGCTGGATTTAAGCGATCGCAAGCAGGCAGAATTGGAACTGCAAAAACATCAGCAACTTTTAGAGAGTATTGTTACAACTATACCTAACTTTCTCTACATTTACGATGCAGTAGAAAACAAAAATATTTATGCCAATGAATCGGTCACAGCCATGCTGGGATACACTCCCCAAGAATTGCAAGATTTGGGTACAGACGCTGTGGCTAAGTTGGTTCATCCCGATGATTTGTTAGAGCTAATTACAGGTAGGGAGCGGCTCAAACACAGCAGCAATACCCATGAAACGCATGACATAGACTACAGAATAAAACACAAAAATGGGGAATGGCGCTGGGTGCACGATCGCTCTAAAATTTTTAAAAGAACCCCAGACGGACAAATTGTACAATTTATCGGTTCCGTACTCGATATCAGCGATCGCAAACAAGCCGAAGAATCATTAAAACAGCAAAAAGAACTGCTGCAAACTATATTCGACAACGTGCCTGTCATGCTCGCATTCTTGGGAAGCAGCGGTGAAGTAAACTGGGTAAACCGCCACTGGGAACAAGTGCTCGGCTGGAGTTTGGCGGAAACCAAAGACCGCGATATCTTGGCGGAATTTTATCCGCAGCCAGAATACCGTCAATACGTTTTGGAGGAAATCCAAGCAGCAAATCAGAACTGGAGCGACTTCAAAACACAAGTTAGAGACGGGCGAATTATCGACACTTCTTGGGCAAATGTTCGTCTTTCGGACGGCAGGTGTATCGGCATTGGTCAAGATATCACCGAACGCAAACGAGTAGAATCTGAACTTAAAGAACTCAACGAAACTTTAGAAGCTCAAGTTGCCCAGCGTACCGCAGAATTAGAGACTTTTTTTGATGCTTTGCCGGACTACATTTATGTTGTAGAACGGGACAATATGCGCTTGTCTTTTGTCAACCATCCCCTTGCAGAATTTTCCGGCTTCTACAGCAGGCAGCAGATGCAGGGCAAAACTATTTTTGAGTGCTATCCCCGCGAACTCACAGAACGATTTAGGCAGGAAAATTTGCACATATTTGAATCGGGCAAAACTCTGCACTACCAGGAAAAATTTGTGAGGCCGGGTGGCAATGCTTACTTCGACACGTTTAAAATTCCGCTGAGAAATCTCAACGGCGAGGTTTATGCTTTAATTGGCACTGCTCGCGATATCACTGAGTTGGTAGAGACAAAACAAGCTTTGTCAGAACGCACAGAGCAATTAGAAGCTGCCAATCAAGAATTAGAATCTTTTTCTTACTCAGTTTCCCACGACTTGCGCGCACCTTTGCGACACATTTCAGGTTTTGTAGAAGCGTTGAAGCAGCGGCTAGAATTAACTGAGGCTTTGAGCGATCGCAAAATAGTTCACTATATGGAAGTAATTGAAGAAAGCAGCCAAAAAATGAGCCTGTTGATTGACGGTTTGCTCGCCCTATCGCGGGTGACTCGCACCGAGTTGAGGCAAATTCCGATCGATCTGAGCCGTTTGGTACAAAATGCGATTAAATTGACTAAACCACCAACTGTCGCAGATCCGGCCCAAACTCCCCACAGCGTTGAATTTACCGTCGGAGATTTGCCAACTGTAATGGGAGATCCAACCTTGCTGCAACAGGTGTTCAGCAACTTGATTAGCAACGCCGTCAAGTTCAGTCGCCGACGCACTCCAGCTACAATAGTTATTGAGGGTTTACCGGATGGGACGATTTTTGTCAAGGATAACGGGGTGGGTTTTCCAATGGAATATGCCGATCGCCTGTTTGGAGCCTTTCAGAGGCTGCACTCCCAGAGAGAATTTGAAGGTACGGGCATCGGTTTGGCGATCGTCCAGCGGATTATTCACCGCCACGGCGGCACGGTTTGGGCCGAAAGCCTACCTAGTCAAGGAGCCACGTTTTACTTTAAACTAGGGCAAACAATCTCAAACGGTAGTATAGATTCGTAAATTAAGTGTATAAGAGTTTTAAATTCAAAATTTAAAACTCTTATACACTTAAATAAGTCACAATCGGTGAGAGCATCAGAATTTTGGTATGACAGGAGTGTTCACTGTTAGGGATGGAAGCGAAAGATCTAGGCTAGGCTGTCCAAGATGCTCCTACTCCTAAAAAACGCTCTTTTAAAAATGGGGATGATCCCCAATCGGTTCGGTCAGCCCTCGACTGCCGGTGCTAAATCAAGGTCTGGCGAGTAGAGTAGATAATTGATTTTGCTAAAAATAACTAAAAATATAGAGATAAAATTAACAACAAAACTCAGTCTAAAAAATTACTAGCAAAAACACGAATAACCAATTGAAAACCTCCCAAATACATTATGTTAGATATAAATCAGACTAACTATCTACTAAAAATGGTTGCGGAATCAACATTAAACTTGTTGATTATCGAAGACATGGCAGAAGATATGGAATTAATAGTGCTCGCCTTAGAATCGGGGGGGGTAAATTTTAAGTGCGACACTGCCGAAACAGCAACAGAGTGCAGAAAACTGCTCGAAAATTACAAGTACGATGCTGTACTCTCAGATTACCGCCTCCCCGGCTTCAACGGTTTAGAAGTGTTGAAATTAATGCAGGAATTAGGGCAAGACATACCCTTGATTTTAGTAACGGGAAGTTTGGGAGAAGAAGCGGCAGTTGAGTGCCTCAAAGCCGGAATGACCGATTACGTATTAAAAGGGCGACTGTTTAGGTTGCCAACAGTCTTAGAACGATCGCTCCAAGAATACAAAATGCGGCGCCAGCAACAAGAAGCGATCGCCCAAATTCAGCGGCAAGCTCAGCGAGAAGCGATCATCAACCGCATCCTCCAAGCCATGCGCTTCACCCTTGTACTCGACGAAGTGCTGCAAACCACCGCAGATCAACTGCACGAAGCTCTAGACATCAGCGCCTGCGCCATCTTGCAGCCAGATGCTGAAGGCGGCATCAGAGTTCGCTACATCAGCAAAGCATCCGACCGAGAAGGGTTTGTTGGGCTAAATTGCAAAGTAGCCGAGCACTACAGATCGGGGCTCGCGGCCGGGGAAACCCTGATTATCAACGAGTTATCGACACTGTCCCCGTCCCTGCAAGAATCAGCAGGGTTGGTAGGGTTTCGCTCCGTCGCGATCGCGCCACTGCTCTACCAGCAGTCATTTTTGGGAGGAATTAGCCTCTATCAGTGCGATCGGGCGCGCTCTTGGAGCGCAGAAGAACTGTCGCTACTCAAAGCCATAGCCGATCAGTGCGCGATCGCGATCCACCAAGCCGAACTCTACCAACAAGCCCAAACCGAGCTTGCAGAACGCAAGCGCGCCGAAGCAGCAGTCTGCGGCATCCAGCAGCAGCTAGCCACAATGGCAGCCAACATTCCCGGCTCAGTCTACCGCACCGTGCTGCATCCAGATGGCACAATGTCCCTGCCCTACATCAGTCCGGGCGTGCGCGAAGTTACTGGGTTCGGGGCCGAAGAAGTGATTTCGCACCCAGAACTCTTGACCGAAATCATCCATCCAGAGGACAAAAGCTCGTCTGACAGCCACGTAGCAGCATCGAGAGCGAGTCTTTTGCCGTGCGATCGCCAGTACCGCATCGTTCTGAGATCTGGGGAGATCAAGTGGGTGCAAGACAGCGCTAAATTTTCCAAAAACGAAAACGGCGACGTAATTATAGACGGAGTAGCCCTCGACATCAGCGATCGCAAACAAGCAGAATCAGCCCTGCGCCAAAGCGAACAGCGATTTCGCTCGCTGATTGAAAACGCCACAGACATCACGATCATTCTCGACGCCGAAGGAATCTTCCGCTACATCAGCCCTTCCGTCAAGCGAATTTTAGGATACGCGCCCCACCAGGCGATCGGGCGCAGCGCCTTAGAAATAGTTCACCCCGACGACTGCGCCACGATCGCCGAAACCCTCCACAAAGCCATTAAAAACCCCAAAAGAAGCCAGTGCCCAGTTGAGTACCGAGTCCGCCACCGCAACGGTTCCTGGTGTTATGTAGAAGCTGTAGCCACCAACTTGCTGTACGATCCCGCAGTCGAGGGAATCGTGATTAACTGTCACGACATCACTCAGCGCAAACTCGCCGAAGAACAACTGCTGCACGATGCTTTTCACGACGCCCTCACCGGATTGCCCAACCGATCGCTATTGACCGATCGGCTGGAACACGCTCTGAGGATGGCAAAACGGCGCAAAGACTACTTGTTTGCGGTGCTGTTTCTCGATTTAGATAGATTTAAAGTAGTCAACGATTCCCTCGGCCACGCCATCGGCGATCAACTGCTAGTCTCGATCGCGCGGCGTCTGGAAGCTTGTCTGAGGGTCGGAGATACAGTGGCCCGCCTCGGAGGTGACGAGTTTGTGCTGTTGCTAGAAGACATCGAGGGCATCAATGAAGCTACCACCATTGTCAACCGCCTGCAAAAGAAAATCACCTCCCCTCTCCTTCTAGACGGACACGAAGTATTTATCACCGCCAGCATCGGCATAGCTTTGAGTTCTGGCGAATACCTGGAACCGACAACCCTGCTGCGCGACGCCGACACAGCAATGTACCGCGCCAAAGAACTTGGCAGAGCCCGACACGAAGTTTTCAACAGTTCCATGCACGCCCACGCTTTGCGCCTGTTGCAGCTAGAAAACGACCTACGGCGGGCGATCGAATCAATTAGAGAGTCGGTCAGAGAAGAAGACTTTCCCTCATCCCCCGAATCAGCCTTACCTCCCTTATCCGCAGCGCCCCAGTTTATTATTCACTACCAGCCGATCGTGTCGATCGCCAGTAACACAATTACCAGTTTTGAGGCCCTAGTGCGCTGGCAGCATCCAGAACGCGGCTTAGTTTCCCCCGGTGAATTCATCACCATCGCCGAAGAAACCGGCTTGATCGTACCCCTGGGCCGCTGGGTACTCCGCACAGCTTGCCACCAAATCCGCCAGTGGCAGCAGCTATTTCCCAGCAATCCCCCCTTAAGCGTTAGCGTCAACATTTCTGTCAAACAGTTTTCTCAGCCAGATTTAATCGAATACATCGATCAAGTTCTCGCAGAAACTCACCTCGACGGCAGCAGTTTAAAACTAGAAATTACCGAAAGCGTACTCATAGAAAATTCCGAATCAGTAACAGCAATGCTGGTACAGCTCAGAACCCGAAACATACACTTGTGTATTGACGACTTCGGTACCGGCTATTCATCGCTTTCCTACCTGCACCGCTTCCCCACCAATACCTTAAAAATAGACCGTTCTTTTGTTAGCAGGATGGGAGGGGAGTTCGATTTCAGTAAAGGAGGGATTGACCCGACCGAAATTGTGCGGTCGATCGTTACTTTGTCCCACAATTTAGGCATGGATGTAGTAGCCGAAGGAGTCGAAGAAGCCTCGCAACTATCTATACTCAAAGGGTTAAAATGTGAGTACGCCCAGGGATTCTTTTTCTCAAAGGCAGTAGACTCTCAAACAGCAGCAACCCTAATCCGACAGCAAGCAGAAAATCAGAATTTGCTGACATTTAGTTTGTTAGAGAAAGGCCATTAAAAAAACACGGCATTTTGTGAGTCCCGTTTCAGCATAAAATCTTAAAATATTTTAAAACAGTCCCTAACTGGCGTCAGTTAATAACTACGGCATCCAAATCACTGTCAACAACCCATGTCTAAAGATACTGGGCTTTCAGCCTCAGACTTAAACGATAGTTGACCAGATGTGTAGCTGCGTACTACGTTAACGGTAAGAGTTAAAGACCTACCAGGGAGTGCGAAGCTAGTTCCTTGCCAAGCGAAATTTAGGATTAAATAGACTTATTGGGTTAAATCAGTGTCCTAAATATAGTATCGGCCCTTAACTAAGGCGCAAGCTAACATTACCCCTCTCATAGAGGCTCCTTATGGAGCGAACATTATACGATCGCGGGTTGCGAGGTTGGAAGTGGTAATTGTCCCACTGAAAGTACATTACAAAAGTACACTCCCATCTAGCAATCCTCGTGTAATGGAAAAATTCACGGCGGTTCAAACCGCCGACCCGTTTCCCTCTCAGCCCTAAAGACGCTGAGTTTCCCACTTACCGAATTTTTTTATGACTATTGGCTACCTCGCCCTCGTTCTCCACGCCCACTTGCCTTTCGTCCGCCACCCCGAAAGCGACTACGTTTTAGAAGAAGAATGGCTGTTTGAGGCGATCGCGGAAACCTATATTCCCCTGCTGCAAGTCTTTGAAGGGCTCAAGCGCGACGGCATCGACTTTAAAATTACCATGAGCATGACGCCGCCCTTAGTGGCCATGCTGCGCGACCCCTTGCTGCAAGACCGCTTCGACGACCACTTGGCTAAACTCGAAGAATTAGCCGATCTCGAAATCGAACACAACAGCGGCAACGGCCACCTCCGCTATTTAGCCGAACATTACGCCGCCCATTTCTCTCAAGTCCGCAACTTTTGGGAAAAGTACGATCGAGATTTAGTCAAAGCCTTCAAAGAACACCAAGATACCAACAACCTCGAAATCATCACCTGCGGTGCCACCCACGGCTACCTACCGCTGATGAAAATGTACCCCGAAGCAGTTTGGGCACAAATTCAAGTAGCTTGCGACAACTACGAAGCAAACTTCGGCCGCCGACCAAAAGGCATTTGGCTGCCCGAATGCGCCTACTACGAAGGCTTAGAACGGATGTTAGCCGACGCAGGCCTCCGCTACTTTCTCACAGACGGTCACGGCATCCTCTACGCCCGCCCGCGTCCCCGCTACGGCAGCTACGCCCCCATTTTTACCGAATGCGGAGTCGCAGCCTTCGGCCGGGATCACGAATCCTCGCAGCAGGTTTGGTCTTCCGAAGTCGGCTATCCAGGCGCTGCCGAATACCGCGAATTCTACAAAGATTTGGGCTGGGAAGCTGACTACGATTACATTAAGCCCTACATCATGCCCAACGGCCAGCGGAAAAATACCGGGATTAAATATCACAAAATCACCGGTCGCGGATTGGGTTTAGGCGATAAACAGTTGTACGATCCTTACTGGGCAAGAGAAAAAGCAGCCGAACACGCCAGCAACTTTGCTTTTAACCGGGAACGCCAAGTCGAACACCTCAACGGCATTATGCAGCGTCCACCGATTATTGTTTCACCTTACGACGCCGAACTTTTCGGTCACTGGTGGTACGAAGGGCCTTGGTTCTTAGATTACCTGTTCCGCAAGAGTTGGTACGACCAAAATACCTACGAGATGACGCACTTAGCCGATTATTTGCGGGGAAATCCGACTCAGCAAGTGTGCCGCCCGTCTCAGTCTAGCTGGGGTTTCCGGGGTTTCCACGAGTATTGGCTCAACGATACCAATGCTTGGATTTACCCGCACTTGCACAAAGCTGCGGAACGGATGATTGAGTTGGGAAGCATGGAACCTGCGGATGAATTGCAGTGGCGAGCTTTGAACCAGGCGGCGCGGGAAGTGCTGCTAGCTCAATCTTCTGACTGGGCATTTATCATGCGTACAGGGACGATGGTGCCCTATGCAGTGCGGCGGACTCGATCGCACTTAATGCGCTTTCACAAGCTGTACGATGAAGTGAAAGAAGGGAAAGTTGATTCAGGTTGGTTGGAGAAGGTTGAGGAGATTGATAATATTTTCCCTGAAATTAACTATCGCGTTTATCGATCGCTTTAAGCAAACTGCGAGCAAATCCCGACAGTTTCAAACCACTTGCGACACAAAAAAAACCCGCCTACGCGGGTTTTTTTTCATACAGTTGTTCAAGACTTGGGCAGAACATCTATATTGCAGGTTTGCAGTGGGCGCCTTACCCCGATAAGTAGCGCGTCAAACCTATTCAGGACTTAGGCAACTGTCCCAAGTGAGCCTCGCACCATGCACCAAACCATTAAACATAAACATATGAGCATTGGGACGTTTTAGTTAACAAATTAAATAACTTGACAGCACTAGAGTGTTTAATTTGATAAATTGTTTGACCCGATTGACCGGCTAAACTTGTTAGCGCAAAGCCTACACGAGTAAAGCGCAAGAAGCAACATGATTTATTTTAATCCGAGCTTTACGAAACTGCCAAGACTATATCCTTGTTAATTGCTTGAGCTCTCTGAAATTAGTTGTTATTCTAACGAATGGCAGACACTTTGTGTACATCACTTGTTGTAGATTGATTCTTGTCCGTAGTTGCGACCTATCCATTTTTTGACAAGTACGCGAAATAATTTAATTTATTGAATAGGGGGAAATTTTTAATTTTAATAATTGTCCCTCATTTGAGTTCGTTTGAGAACCCACTTAAAGCTCCAACAGATTTATAATATTCTTGACATAAGGTATCGTCAACCAATCGGTTATTGTTTAAGGGGCAATAATATATTTAGCCAAGACTGATACAAAACATTGTATTCGTAAATAAACAGCATTGCCATGTCCTTTAGCAAAACCGAAGGGAATACAATTAATCAAACAAAAAACCGGGTTTCTGCTCAAACCCGGTCACCAACCATGAAAACAAGCAATGTTAACACGGCTAAAACCTCAATTTTTTAATAACTTCATCCCCATTTTCACCTTGTCCAAAATAGTCTTTTGTGAGACACAAGTAATCAGACAAAGCTTGCCGCAATTCAAGGTATCGCGACGGACTTCCTGAGCTTTTTCGCCGTACCAAATTTCGCGGGCGCTGGCATTTTTTACATTACCAATTACCGGGAACTCATCGCACAATTTCACATCACCGCGCGTATCAATCCAGTAATTGCGGAGTCCCACGCGACAAGGACGAGTTGAATCAGGAGCTTTTTCTTCGGCAAAGTGAGGAATCATCAATCGCAACACTTCATCGCTGTTCATAATCGGAGCACCGTTGTTCTTCATTTCAATTAGGCGTTCGATTACTTGTGCAAATTCCTCGATGTCTTCTTTTTCAATCCACAATTCCTCGTATGTTTCTGGCGTCCAGCGGTTGACTGGTTGGAAGTTCACCGTCGTCGCGCCAATTCCCTGAGCCCAGGTGACTATTTCCGGGAGGTGGCGGAAATTTAGTCGGTTCATTGTCGGTTTGATGTTGATCGGAAACAGGACGTTCTGTTTTTCTTGTTCTTCGCGCAGATAACCGATTCCTTTAGAAAGCCGATCAAATAATCCCGGTTGACCTCGCAAATAATCGTGCAGTTCTGCATTCGGCCCGTCAACTGAGATATTCACATTAAAAGGACGAGCAGCCACAGTTTTGGCTGCGTTTTCTCTGGTCATGCAATAGCCGTTTGTGGTGACGCCGGCGTGAATGCCATTTTTATTTGCAAAGGCCAGCAAGTCTAGAAAACCTTTTTTAATATAAGGTTCGCCGCCACTAAAGTTGATTGAAAATTCGCCCACAAATTCTTTGACGCTCAAGAGGGCATTTTGCCATTCTTCGATCGTCATTTCGTCTTTATATTCTTTGAGCCGCCAATACTCGCACTGCCGGCATTTTACATTGCAGCGCTCGTTGACAATCCCGTAAAAAGTGACGGGGCTTGTCACGTCGTATCCTGTATTGATTCGCAGCGATTCGGCCACTGCACTTTTGGTGTGCTTGACGCCCAGTCTCGATAATGTTAAAGCATCCATGTCTTTTTTTCCTTACGTGTTGTTAGCTAGGTCAATTTCTCGATCCCTCTTTTGTACGTATAATTACGCATTGCTGATTACGTATTGCTTTTGAATACGTATGCCCCATCCTAAGTGTTGCGTTTAGGTATGGCTAGATGTTTGTCAAATATTTATATTATTAAGAATTGTAACACATTAAGATTTCTAATCAATCAAGCGATGCTTTGTGTAAAAACATGAACCCGGATTAATAATTCCCCAAATATATGGGCTTAAGATTGACTTAATTTAAGAATTGTACTTTTTGTTTAAAAGTTGTTAAATAACTTAATACTGTCTGTCAATAAAACTACTTAAATAAGCGGTCTAAATAATTTAAAATTATAGTGAAATAAGTAGCTGTACAGCAGTTAACTTCACACAAGCTTTACAATAGGATGAAATCTAAATATTTCAACGGCAAAAAATGGCGACAAACATGGGACGATATTTGCACGTACTGAAATTGTTCTGGGGTGCGGCGATCGCAGCGGAACTAGAATACCGAATCAACTTTGTCCTCGCGGCCATCAGCAGCCTCGGAAATCTTGCGGGCAGCTTGTTTGGGCTGTTTTTGTTCTACCGTACCGGTTACACGTTTTCTGGGTGGAAATGGGAAGAGGCTTTAGTTGTACTCGGTATTTTCACGATTTTGCAGGGGTTTTCGTCAACGTTTCTAGCACCTAATCTCAGCCGTATTGTCGATCGAGTGCAGCAAGGTACTCTCGATTTCGTACTCCTCAAACCCATCAGTTCCCAATTCTGGCTATCTGCAAACACAGTTTCGCCTTGGGGAATCCCAGATTTAATCTTGGGCACCGTATTGCTGCTGTATGCTGCTAACAAATTGGGAGTAGCAATCGGCAACTATTTTTTAACAGCAATACCGCTATTATTCGGAACTATTACTCTTTACAGTATATGGTTTATGTTAGGGGCAACCAGCATTTGGTTTGTCAAAATTTACAATGTTACCGAAGTTCTCGAAGGATTGTTAGAAGCCGGTAGGTTTCCAATGGCAGCTTATCCCGCAGCTTATCGATTTTTCTTCACTTTCGTAGTTCCCGTTGCCTTCTTGACGACTGTGCCTGCAGAAGCCATGCTGGGGAGAGGTGAAATCGTTTGGATCGCAGGGGCGGGAATATTGGCGATCGGGCTGTTATTTTTCTCCCGCTACTTCTGGCACTTTGCACTCCGCTTTTACACCAGCGCTTCCAGCTAGTTAAGTAGGTAGGTAAGCTGATGCACATCTAGATTGTCTATTATGTTTGAGAGGGAGAGGATTTGACACGTGGGGAATAGGGAATTGAAATATACACTTTCAAGGCAAAACAGCTTATCTAAAAAATATTTTTTTCTATTTACTTAGATAGGTAAAAAAATGTAAGATTTCAACCTATCCTGGAAATGTAAACAGGAAATAAACTACGCAAACGAAGGCAAACCAATGAAAAGAAAAAAACTGGGTAACAGTAATTTTACTATCAGCGCGATCGGTCTTGGAGGTATGCCAATGTCCTTAAGCGGCCGGCCGCCAGAATCGCAATCAATTGCGGTAATTCACCGCGCCCTCGATTTGGGTGTCACCCTAATTGACACCGCAGATTCCTACTGCCAAGATGAATCCGACAAACACCACAACGAGCAACTGATTGCCAAAGCTTTGGAACAGTACACCGGAGATACTCGGGCCGTTACTGTCGCCACTAAAGGCGGCTTAATGCGGCCTCAAGGTGCATGGACGCGCAACGGCAATCCCCATCATTTGCGCCAGACAATTCGCGAAAGTTTTGAAGCGTTGGGCGGCGAGAAACCGATCGACCTTTGGCAATATCACTCGCCCGATCCCGCTTATACCATCGAAGCAGCCCTAGCACCCGCAAAAGAAGCAGTAGAAGCAGGAATGATTCGATTTATTGGAGTTTCCAACTTTTCTGTAGAGCAGATCAAACGCGCCCGCGATACAGTAGAAATTGTCTCTGTACAGAATCAGTATAATCCGTGGCACAGACAGCCGGAATCAGACGGCGTTCTGGAATATTGCGAAACCGAAAAACTGACATTTTTTCCTTGGAGCCCTTTAGGAGGAAGCCGCCGCGCCACAAGCTTGCAAGATATGCCCGCGATCGCCAAATTAGCAGCAGAAAAAAACGTTTCAGTTTACTGTATAGTATTAGCTTGGTTGATGGCACAATCGCCCTGCATCGTTCCGATTCCCGGTGCGACCAAAGTATCGAGTATTGAGGACTCGGTGCAGGCGCTCGAAGTTAAATTGACTGACGAGGAATTGCAACAAATTGCCGTAAGTTAAGTATATAAGGGCAAAAACAACAATAGAACAGGCTTTCCGGCCTGTTCCACAAAGAGAACTTATTGTGGGGTGGGCCGAAAAGCCCGCCCCGGAAAGTGGGATTTAATGAGTAAAGTTGACATTTTTTGAGGAATTGAATTTAATGGAAGCTAATCAAGTGAATGCCGATCGAGACGTAGCAATTGAACATCAAAACGTACCAGTCGCCCATGAAGGACTGCACAACTTTTTATACAGTTCAGACTCAGAACACAGCGCAGCAGCCGCTATTTCTGAATTAGAAAATGACGGCACGCAAGTAATGTCGATCGATACATGGCGCGATTTGGCAACTAACGCGAAAGTCGCCGGCGTTTACGCTGTAATGGACACTTCCCGCAACACTCAGTTTATCGGTTATTCGCGAAATATCCTGCTTTCAATCAACGGTCACATCGCCCAAAATGGCGCAGAAAATTGTGCTTTCCTGCGCGTGCAAACTTTCAAATTCCCGAAGCGGGAAGAAATGGAAAGTTTGCGGGATGCTTGGATAGCAGAACTCGGCAGCATTCCGCCTGGAAACAGTGCTGACAGCGAAATGTGGGCGGCTACGGTAGGCCAAGCAGCGCGATCGGCAATGTCTGCTGAGGAACAAAAAGCTTATGAAGAAAAGAAGCTAAAATTACGCAAAGCAATGGCTGATTCCACTCTTACCAAAGAGTTAGAAACCGCTACCAAAAGTGATGGCGATCGGGCTAAGGATTTGGAAGCGGCTGTTAACAATGATGACTGGAGTGCCGTGATTCAATCGCAAACCCAGGAAACAAAGTCCGGCGAATAAAATTTGCTGCTACATAAACTTTCGTCCGCCATAAATGGGGGCGGGTTTATGTAGATTATTGGTGGAAATTAAAGAGTGTTGGTGAACCAGCCCCTACTAATTAATGACTAACTTTGCGTTCAGTAACTAAAGTCAAACTTACCCATTCACCCCGCTCATTGTAACTGCGAATCATCCGAAACCGCAAGTCAGGTTCTACCAACCAACCTGCCTCGAAAAATATAGGTTTTCCCAATTCAATCTTGACAGGTAAAGTGCAAGAACCGCCGTCAGGAAGGAGCAAAACTTGCACGGGTGAAGCACCTTCGTTAAAGTGCAGAACTGAACCGTCAATCCTGCCGCTAGAACTGATAACGGTAGCATTACTGCCAAAAATAATTTTATACACTAGGCGATCGCTACTTTCTAAATGCAATTGCATTTTGCTTGAATAAATGTCAGGAGAACGCCCATCTGGATACATTGTCACGGCTTCGCCCTGCCACTCTCCCAGCAAATCCTCAACAGTTAAATGCGGACGTTCGGGGACATTTTTATCAAGCTGCTTTTCCCGAATTAAGGTAATTTTGGATAAATTGCCGTCGGTATTGTAGATCATAGGGAAGCGCAACCGGCGATAATTGTAGATAAAACCCAACTCGGCACCGCACTCAGAAAAAGGCGCTAGTTGAATAGTACCCAGAGAAAAAGCTCCATTCTCAAAAAATAGGGTATCTCGTCCTAAAGCTTGAATTTCTAGAACAAGTTCGTTGACTTCCGGTTCGCCGACACCGCTAGAATTTGGGTAAAACCGACGGAGATTCAATCGCACAGTTTTGTTGTCATTAAAACCTTCGAGAGAAAGAATGCTAGGAATATCTTTAAGTACCTCTCCTCGCGTTGATAGCTGAGTGAAGGAACCGTGCCATTCTCCCAAGTTTTGCAGAAAATTTTCCCACTGCCCTACCATATTCTTACCTTTCGATATATGTCTAAAAATAGAATTATAACTCTACTGACGGATTTTGGATTAAGCGATGTTTATGCAGGAGTGATGAAAGGTACGATCGCCCAAATTAACCCGCAGTTAAAAGTCATTGACATTACGCACCAAATACCTTCTCAAAATATTGCAGCGGCGAGGTTTTGTTTGATGACGGCTTTTGCTTATTTTCCGCCGGAAACCGTACACGTTGCTGTCGTCGATCCGGGGGTGGGAAGCAAGAGACGCGGAGTTGCGATTCAATGTGCTAATTGCTTTCTTGTCGGGCCGGATAACGGCTTGTTTAGCGGGGTGTTGAGTCGGGAAAGTGCGATCGCCTGTGTCGAACTCACGAATTCTCAATACTGGCGAGATCCTCAACCCAGCAGCACTTTTCACGGTCGCGATATTTTCGCTGCTGTGGGCGCTCACTTGGCCAACGGGGTGGCGTTGGAAGACTTGGGAGAGGAGCTCGACCCTGCAAGTTTAGTGCAGTTAGAGATACCAAATTTTGCCGTTACAGCCACAGGTGCAGCGGGCTGCATTCAATATGTCGATCGCTTCGGCAATCTAATTACTAATATCCCCAATAATTGCATTATAGGTAACAATTGGTCAGTAACAATTAGCAAGAGTTCTGATGCAATTCGCATCCCCAGTGGTAAAACCTACAGCGACAGCGAACCGGGCGATTTAATTGCCATAACTGGTTCTGACGGTTGGGTAGAAATTGCCGCTAATGGCGGCAGCGCTCAATCTGTTTTAAAATTGGAATGCGGAGCGATCGTGCAATTGCTTTATGAAACTAACAATTAGATAGGACTTACGAATGGGTACTCAGAAACCTGGTTTTTTACGAAAATACTTTGTGGGAATCAGGAGATTCCGTAAAAAACCAGGTTTCTTTGGCGGAGTGCGTAAGTCATAGTCGGGAATTTTTTAGATAACTCATTTTTGGACTGGCTAATTTTTAAATGCAAGTATTAAAAACCCGGTTTCTTCAATAAACCGGGTTTCTCATCTTTATCCAGCTACCACGAAATTAACCAACTTCCCAGGCACCACAATTACCTTTTTAATCTCCTTACCTTCCAGGTGACGCTTAGCCAATTCCGACTCCCGAGCAAACTTTTCCAAAGCAGCTTTATCAGCACCAGAAGGCACTTGAATTGTGCCGCGAGTCTTGCCCATAACTTGAATTACCAGCGTAATTTCATCGGTAACTAATGCAGATGGATCGACAGTCGGCCAAGTTTGCGTATGCACCGATTCACTGTTACCAGTATTGTGCCACAATTCATCAGCAATATGCGGTGCAAAAGGCGCTAACAAGCGAATCAAAGTGTTGATTCCTTCTGCATAAATTGGCGAATCTTTACACTTAGTATCATTCAAAGCATTGCTGAGTTTCATCATTTCAGAAACAGCAGTGTTGAACTGATAATCGCCCTCCAAATCTTCGCTCACGTCCTTAATTGCAGTGTGAATTGCCCGCCGTAAATCCTTCTCAATTTTACTTAATTCAGCATTTTCTACCCCTTGATCGGGGGTAGCAGGGGGGCGGGCAGCAAACTCTGTCACCACGCGCCAAACGCGATTTAAAAAGCGAAATTGCCCTTCCACATCGGCGTCGTCCCACTCCAAATCCTTCTCTGGCGGCGCTTTGAATAAAATAAACATCCGCGCCGTATCTACCCCATATTTGCCCATAACTTCCAAGGGGTCAACACCGTTATATTTTGATTTGGACATCTTCTCGTAGAAGACTTCCAAAGCTTCGCCAGTTTGAGGATCTTTTGGATTTGCGGGGTCTATATCTGCTGGGGGAGCGTATTTGCCAGTAACGGGGTTTTTGTATGCCATTGCTTGCACCATGCCTTGAGTTAACAGGCGTTTAAATGGTTCGTCACAATTGATTAAACCCCGATCGCGCAAAACCTTGGTAAAGAACCGCGAATACAGTAAGTGCAAGATGGCGTGTTCGATGCCGCCCACATATTGGTCTACGGGCATCCAATCATTTGTCTTCGCCGTATCGAAGACTTGCTCTTGATTTTGAGCATCGGGATAGCGCAAGAAATACCACGAGGAATCGATAAAAGTATCCATCGTATCTGTTTCTCGCTTCGCCGGAGTGCCACAAGTCGGACAAGGAACGTTTACCCATTCTTCCATCTTTGCCAATGGCGAACCTTTGCCTGTAAATTTTACATTTTCCGGCAACAATACGGGCAAATCCGATTGGGGTACGGGTACTGTGCCGCAGGTGGGACAGTGAATTACGGGAATCGGAGCGCCCCAATAACGCTGTCTAGAAATCAACCAATCTCTCAAGCGGTATTGGATTCGGGCTTTGCCATAACCTGCATTTTCGGCATGGTGAATAATCGCTGCTTTGCCTTTAACTGAATCCATGCCGTTGAAGCTTTCGGAATTAATCATAATCCCGGGTTCTGTGTAAGCTTCCGTCAGCGGAACTTCATCATCATCCACAATTACTACTTTAATTGGCAGTTGATATTGATTGGCAAATTTGAAATCTCGCGTGTCGTGGGCTGGTACTCCCATGACTGCGCCGGTGCCGTATTCGTACAGCACATAATCGGCAATCCAAATGGGGATTTCTTCGCCGTTGAAAGGATTGATTGCTTTGCCGCCTGTGGGGATGCCGCGCTTGGGTTTGTCTTCGGCTGTGCGATCGATCTCGCTTTGGGCGGCAACTTCTTTGATGAAGGTTTCTACGGCGGTTTTTCTATCTTCGGTTGTTACGCGCTTAGTTAGTGGATGTTCCGGTGCTAAAACAACGTAACTGACGCCGTAAACTGTATCGGGACGTGTGGTAAAAACGGCGATTTTTTCATCCATTCCGACAATCGGAAATTCTAAGTAAGCGCCGACTGATTTTCCGATCCAGTTGGCTTGCATTAATTTGACTCTTTCTGGCCAATCGGGCAATTTTTCTAAGTCGTTTAATAACTGTTCGGCGTAATCGGTAATTTTGAGGAACCACTGCCGCAATAATTTGCGCTCGACTTTGGCACCGGAACGCCAGGAACGACCTTCGTTATCTACTTGTTCGTTTGCTAAAACTGTTTGGTCTATGGGGTCCCAATTAACAGCGGCTTCTTTTTGATATGCTAATCCGGCTTCTAAAAATTGCAAGAAAATCCATTGAGTCCACCGATAATAATCGGGAGAACAAGTTGTAACTTCTTTTGTCCAGTCGAAAGAAATACCCAAGCGGCGAAATAAGCCTTTCATTTGGGCAATGTTTTGATAAGTCCATTGTGCAGGAGGAATTCCTCGCTCGATGGCTGCATTTTCTGCGGGCAAACCAAAAGCGTCCCATCCCATCGGATTCAATACCCGATAACCTTGCATTCGCTTGAGTCTGGCAATTACATCGATGATTGTGTAGTTGCGGACGTGGCCCATGTGCAGGTTTCCCGATGGATAGGGGAACATGGATAAGGCATAAAATTTAGGCTTTTGCGTATCTTCTGGCATCTGGTCTAAGTTTTGCTCAGCCCATGTCTGCTGCCATTTTTCTTCTATGGATTGGGGGTTATATCTGGAATCCACAACAATTTCTCCTTGTATAATTTACTAATGTTTGCTTGAATATTTTTGCACATTCAAGGGGCCTCGATTAGGATTTTTCTGAGCTCCAAGGATTTTGGCTCGAATATCTGTATTATATATTGTAGTATATGTAATTTGAGCTGGGGGCGATCGACCAAATACTCCCGTTCGCCCTGAAAAAAGTAAATAACTGCAATCCCCAGAAACCCGATTTCTTTGACAAACCGGGTTTATTCTCCTAGTTCGAGCGGCTCTCCTGAACTTATGGTTATAAGTTTATCTAATCAGAAAAGCAAGCTAATACGCGATTCCTAAAATTATTAAAATTAGAAAAACCATACCCTTGTCGCATTATCAACTTAATTCGATTGTTGATTCCTTCCATGACTCCACTTGTTGTGCGATGAAGAAAGTAGTTGCAAATACCCTCAAAATGATTCTCAATTGTTGATGCAGCTTCTCTAAAAAATACTTGTGCATGATTTAGCCATTCTTTGATTTTATTCTGCCCTTTTTGGATCGTCAAATTAGTCTCATATATTTCTCTAAATTTTTCTTTCATCTCATACGCAATTCGCAAACATCCGGATTTTCCTAGTGTCACTTCTAATTTATCAATCTGGTCTTGATTCAAATTTACTCGATTACTTAATAATAAATATTTACTTTGCCTATCTGTTATTCCGGCTGCTCTACGTAACTTATTTAAGTCTTTATTAACTACTTTCATAACATGAAAACGATCAATAATAACTTTGGCATTTGGGAATACTTTTTTGATAACTTTAGGGAATCCTCCCCACATATCAACACTGACTTCCTCAACTTGTTTACGAACTTCAATTGGTTGTTCTATAAGGACTTCAATGATTTCTTCACAGCGATGAGAATCAATCATCTCAATTAAATTACCTTCGCCCAGGTCACTCACAACAGTCACAAAATTTCCTTGACATGAGCGCATACTTATCTCGTCGAGACCAATTCGTTTAACCCGTTGCCAATTCGGTTTTATTTTGAGGGTGTTTACCTGCTCAAATATTCCTTTTATTTCGTCATAACTCAGTCCTTCTTCTCGTCCAATTTGCTCCATGCTCGATTGTTTTACACGCTCATAAATATCTTGTTCATATCGTTGAGTATGCCGTCTTTTAACGTCCAAAAAATCTAATTTTTCTGTGGGATACCGTTGACAAAAAGGACAGTAAAACTGCCGTCGTGGGATTTTTAGATATACAGGACGACCAAAAACAGACAAATCTCTTACTAAAATTGGTCGATTTTGATGCAGTTTTTCGGTAGGATTGTTACAATGATGACAAACAATTCCTTCTGATGAAATGCTCAGTCCCAAGAAAATTTTTCCCTCAACTTGAGTACAAGTTTCAACCCTGACTCCAGGCAAGGCTAATAGATAGTCTAGATGGAAGCTCATAACAGTAAATGTATTAGTAGGTACATTTTACACCATAAACTCAGGAGAGCCGTTCGAGCTTAGATGCTATCAGGATCGATGTTCAATTCGCGCAGTTTGGCTGCTAAACGTTCGGCTTTTTGAGCTTCTTGTTCGGCCCGCTGCGAGGCTTCTTCTGCGCGGTGCGAGGCTTCTTCGGCACGCTGAAATTCTTGTTCTGCGCGCCGTCGCTCTAATAGCCGCTCTGCATTTATTTCGGAATAGGAAAGAAACTTTTCTCCATCAGGGCGATAGATTTCTAACCCTTCTTCTGGTAACTCAAACCGCACTCCCAGTCTGGGACTTATCCATCCCTCCATCGGTTCAATGGGTTCTAAGATTCCTTCAATTCTTTGCCAACCTTCTAACTGATTTCTTTCTGGATCGTAAAGGTAATACTCCTCGACTCCATAACGATAGTAAAATGAAAGTTTCTTGTTCATTTTTGTGTTATTATCGTTGTGGGAGCGAATTTCAAAGACGACTTGGGGAGCAATATTATCTTCGCGAGACTGTATGTAGGAACGTCGATCGCCTTTTGGTCTACCAAATACCACCATCGTATCCGGCGCTTGAGAAATATCTGGTCTACCTTCAACCGGATACCACAGTAAATCGGCGGCTACAAACACGTTGGGGTCATCTTCAAACAGCGATTCGCAACCTTCTTTGATTGTGACAATTAATTTGTATTGTATTGTGCTGTCTGCCATTGGTTGACCGTCGCTGGATGGATAAATAATTTCTTCGGTTGTGACTTGCATTGTGGTTGTCTCCGAGAAGTATCTGAGCTTAATTATACTATTGTTTGAAGCAACAATTCGAGCCGAAAATGACATTGCCATTTCCCTACTGACCGAATATTCAAAATAGCGAGCAGCGGCGCTTCAAAGCTGCTTGCAAAAGAGTGTTGTACAGTTTTTCCTTGACAGTATAAGCGCCGAATCTTTCCAAGTGTGGATTGTTCATTTGAGCGTCGAAAAGCAGATAAGATCGATCGCGCAATCTCTCCACCAACTTCACCATCGCCACCTTAGAACCCTCGGGAATTCGGTAAAACATCGACTCCCCAATAAACGCACCGCCGATCGACAATCCTAAAATACCGCCCGCCAATTCGTCCCCGCACCAAGTCTCGAAGCTGTAAGCCCAACCGGCCTCATACAAAGCCCAGTAAATCTTCTTGAGCTCCTTAGAAATCCAAGTCGTTTCGCGATCGGCACAACCCTCAACCACTGCCCCAAAATCGCGGTTCACAGCCACGGAAAATCGATTTTGATTGATTTGGCGACGCAGGGATTTCGGATAGGTAAATCTTTCATCCAGGGGAATCAGCGCCCGCTGCCGGCTCGAATACCACCCCAAACTCTCCTCCCCGTCATTGGCCATCAAGAAATAGCCTTGCGCGTATCCTTGTATAATTGTCGGTATATCATATTGCATATATTTATCAGTTGTCATTTCTCAGTTAACTTTTCAAAGTCAACATTAGCAATTAGGAATAATCATGTCTGAAATCATTGAACCTATTACCTTACCCCCCGCCAAAAACCCCGAACAAGAAGGCCAATGGCTCCAACAAACGCTGCTGGCCTGGCTAGACTCCGAGTTTATCCCAGAAGCAGCCAACCAGCAAATAGCTAAAAGAGCTGCCCAAATCTATGTCCGCCAGCGTATGGAAGGCGAAAACGACTTGGGCAGCCTCGTAATTGCGATCGTCACCGAAATGCAGGCCTATGATTTTTCTAAAAGCTTCTACGGCGAATTTGCGATCGCCAATGCCGTCAGCGACTTGTTACTCGAAAGTCTCGGCATCGATAAATGCTGCGGCCAGTGAAGCAAGAAGGAGGAAAATTTAACTCATAAGTCTGAAACAAAAATCAACCCCAAACCTAATCCTGCCGATTAATTGTGAGTTTTTTCCTTCTTTCTTCCTTCTTCCTTCTCCCTTCTTCCTTCTTCCTTCGTGCTACCAGCTAGACTTCACAACACCGGGCAAAAGACCTTCGTGAGCCATTTCTCGCATCATGTTGCGAGACAGTCCGAAGTCACGATAGTAACCTCTGGGCCGTCCAGTTGCCCAGCAGCGGTTCCGCAAGCGAGTCCGCGAACTGCTGCGGGGTAGCTGTTGCAGTTGGCGGTGAATCGCCATTTTGTCCATCTGATTGTTAGCTTGGTCAAACTGGTCTTTCAGGTCTTCCCGCTTGTCGGCGTACTTGTCTACGAGTCTCTGGCGCTTTTTCTCGCGCTCGACCATGCTCTTCTTAGCCATAATCTGTTGATATCCTTAGATAAATCACAATCTACTATTTTACTATATTTTTGTCTTTTTGGATAACTTTAGTTTTAAATATTTTTATTTACACACAACAACTGATCTGATTTGTAGAGTCCGTAAGTTCATATTGTGCGATCGACAGTTGCTCTAATTCGAGCTGACGCACCCTAGGAAATATTAGCAGAAGGGCACAAATCTGCAAGTTCGCAAATATTGCAAACCGGATTTCTCGCATTACAAACTGCCCTGCCGTGATAAACCAACCGAATCGACCAATTTTCCCAATCCGGCTGCGGCAACAATATCATCAAATCCCGCTCGATCCTTGTAGGATCGGTATGTTCGGTCAATCCCAACCGCTGAGTCAAACGTTTGACGTGAGTGTCTACCGTCACGCCCATATTAATACCAAAAGCGTGAGCGAGAACGACATTAGCTGTTTTGCGGGCAACTCCGGGCAATTCTAGCAGCAGTTCCATCCGCTGCGGCACTTGATTGTTAAATTTATTGACGATCGCCTGACAAGCACCTTTAATATTTTTAGACTTATTGTGGTAGAAACCAGTCGATCGCACGAGACTTTCGAGTTCTTCTATATCAGCATTTGCCAAAGCAACCGCATCGGGAAAACGCTTAAACAAAGCCGGCGTTACCAGATTTACTCGATCGTCCGTACACTGAGCCGAGAGAATCGTCGCCACCAGCAACTGCACGGGAGTTTCGTAGTTGAGAGTACAAGGAGCTTCTGGATAGAGGCGTTTGAGGCGAATCAGAATTTCTAGCGATCGTTGTTTTAAACTTAACTTATTTCGAGTCATTAATGTAAATCAAGGGCTGGCACTGTACATCTTACCCATTGGGAAAACTGCACACATAATCTAAATGTAGGGTGCGCAGTGCGCACCTTACCCATTGGGTAAATACGAGAATAAAAAAGGCGGAGAATTAGAAAAAATTAATACTTTTAAATTTTCCCCAATTCCCAATTCCTTAATTTACTGTTGCCGAAAATTGCCCATCAAATCGAACCCAGCCAAATTAGCTGTATCCCTAATAATCAAGAAAATTCCCAAACCCAGCAACAACACCAAACCAGTCTGCATCACATTTTCCTGAATCCGGTTCGGTAAAGGTTTACCCCGGAGTCCCTCGATTAACAAAAAAGCTAGCTGGCCGCCGTCCAAAGCAGGTAAAGGCAAGATATTAATCACAGCCAAATTGATGCTAATTAGCACAGCATACTGAAACAAACTCGCAGCATCCGATTTGGCAATCCCTGCACCAATCGCCACAATCGCCACCGGCCCGGACAACTTGTCGGCAGTTTGGCTGAAATTGCTAAGTAACTGCCCAAAACCTTGAACAGTCAGCAGCACAATCCGCTCAAATTCTTTGGCGGCCTTGCTAAACGCCTCTACAATTCCTGCCCTCTGCCGCACGACAGTGCCGTTAGAAGTTAGCTGCACGCCAATGCGACCTTTGCCGTCGGGCGACTCTTCAGGAGTGACTGTCACCACAAATTTTTGTTCTTGGCGCTGAATTTCCAACGCTAGGGGTTGGTTGGGATGATCTTGGATTTCTGTTACCAATAATTTGATTGCTTCGCGGGAAGCGCCCAATTCCTTGCCGTCAACAGACAGAACAACGTCGCCCGATCGAATTCCCGCTTGTTTCGCCGCCGAACTGACTTCTGCGGCGACTTCCGGGACTTTAACTCCCGGTAGGTAGTTCATTTCTGCCGCGCCGACAGTTGTCAATTGCACCACCAGCAGGAAATAAGCAAAAATTAAGTTGGCAATTACCCCTGCACTAATGACGATCGCCCGATCAAGCACGGGGCGATTTTTGAGCAAATTCGGGTCATTTGGGGGAATTGTACTGTCTGGATCGTCGTCCGGGAAACCCACGAAACCTCCCAGGGGAAAGGCGCGGAGGGCATATTCAGTTTCCGGACCTTGGTACTTCCAGAGGATAGGCCCGAAACCGATAGAGAACCGGTTGACGTGGATGTGTTGAAGTCTCGCCGCCAGGAAGTGGCCGAGTTCGTGAACGACAATCAAGATACCTAAAACTGCGATCGCTGCCAAAACTGACATGAAGGATTCCACTAACACTTTTACTTGACTTTGATTTATTTTAATATCTTTTTAAGATCGGTGGCTTGGGAGCGACATTTTTCAGTCAAACTGGAAGGTGGAGTTTTTGTCGGAAGTCGGGGGCGCGGAGATCGACCCGACGCTGCCAAACCGATCGCGCGATCGTACCTGAGTTTACCTCTAAAACCAATTCCCATTACCAATTCTCTATTACAAATTTTCCATTACCAATTCCCAGTTACCCATTCCCCATTATGAAAGACACTTCTTTGAATATTATCGCTATTTCTATCTTTGCCATCACCGTTTCAATATTGTTAGGCCCCCTATTCAACTTGCCAGAAGCCGTACCTGCGATCGCCACTTTTTGCCTATTGGGGCTAGCCACCCTTGACAGTTTCCAGTGGCAAGGTCAAGGCGGGACTATTTTATTAGATTGGCTGGGGGGAACTTCCAAACAAAAGCGCGATCGTATCCTTCACCACGAAGCCGGACACTTCCTAGTCGCCCACCTGTTGGGAATTCCCGTAACCAGCTACGCCCTCAACGCTTGGGAAGCATTTAAACAAGGTCAAACAGCCCAAGGCGGCGTCCGATTTGAAGACGAACAATTAGCATCTCAACTCCAAAGCGGCACTCTTTCCGCCCAACTTTTAGATCAATACTGCACCGTGTGGATGGCCGGAATAGTCGCCGAAAAATTTGTTTACGGCAGCGCACAAGGAGGAGCAGAAGACCGCACAAAAATTAGCGCTATTTTAACACAACTGCGCCGTCCAAGTTCCGAAATTCAACTCAAACAAAACTGGGGCTTGCTGCGAGCCAAAAACCTGATCGAAAGCCACCAATCAGCTTACGAAGCCCTAGTAGCAGCAATGGAAAAAAGAGCAACCGTCGCTGAGTGCTGCGAGATAATCCAGCAAAATTTATAAACAAAAGTTACGCCTTCTTACCTTGATCAACCCGGTTTATTTATAGATTTATCACTAAAACCCAGATTTTGCCTATAAACCGAGTTTAACAGCGTATTATAAGGATTAAAAATTTATGTCAGAACCCAAAATTTTCCCAACAACACTGCAAACAGCAAACCCCTATACAGAAAAATTGTTGTGGCTGTTCGGTTTCCGGATCGACCCCGGCACCGAAACACCAAATCTATATACTCTAATTGTCTATGGAGAACAAGAGCCGCCCTTAGTAGCCGGCGGTCAACTTGTATTTTTTACCCGTCCAGAACTAGCGATTAACGCTCTCCAATTGTGCAATATCGATGTCAGTGAAGTGGGAAAGCCACCCACACAAATAGACGCTATTTGCGACATTGCAGAAACGCTGTACTTGCTCGATGCCGAAGATTTTGACGAGTCAGCTACTATCCTCAACTGTTTGAACGCGCTTTTCGATTTAGTGAAAGCTACTTTAATACCGATGCCAACGGAATACAAGCGCATACTTTATGATTTTGCAGACCATTTGAATATTGAGGAAGAGTTTGCAAGTTTTTTAGACGCAGAAGATATTCAGCGATCGGAAATTATCAATGCTATTTTGTGGTGTGTGGGAGCAATTACAGCTAAATCTAGATTGTTGACCGAGTAATTCAATAAAAACTAGAATGTGAATTGATAATAGATAATATCGCCCCAGGAAATTGTGCCATGACTGTAACAGATTTACGCTTGTGGACTGTAGAGGAATATCGCCGCATGACCGAAACAGGCATTCTCAATCCCGATGAACGAGTCGAATTAATTGACGGGCAAATTATCTCAATAAGTGCAAAAAATCCTCCCCACGCAGCCACTAACCTCTGTGCAGCCGACTATCTCAGAAATCTGCTGGCAAGACTTGCTTTAATTCGCATTCAAGACCCGATCGCTCTAAGTTATAATTCAGAACCAGAACCGGATATTGCTGTAGTGCAAATCGACCCCCGGCTGTACCAATATTTTCATCCCGCACCCGCCAACATTTTCTTATTAGTAGAAATAGCTGATACCACCTTAGAAACAGACCGCAAGCGAAAAGCACCGGCTTATGCTAAGGCGGGAATTACTGATTATTGGATACTTGATGTTAACAGGCGGCAAGTTTATGTTTTTCGCGAACCGGGCGAGGCAAACTACCTACAAGAAACAGTATTTAATGAAGATGATGTTTTGTCAATGCTGGCATTTCCAGAAATAAAAGTTCAGATTTCGCAACTTTTTCCTTAAGTAGGGGCAGGTTTTACTAAGAATAATTGCCTAAGACAAATAATCGCCTAAACCTTTCCCCACCAACCTATCAATTACCAATTACCCAATTATAAATTACCAAATCTTCTGGGTCGTCCCGATCGCTACAAAAAACTTAGTATTAGAGCGTAGCATGAGTTATACTCCTACTGGAAAGACTGTGACTGCCAAAAAATCCCGAAATCAAAGTTTATGAGCAACACTTCCCCGCCTCAACCAGCCGCCAACAATCCCGCGACACAAAAACTCAGCCTCTCGACAAAATTAGCTTACGGTGCCGGCGACCTCGGCCCGGCAATTACCGCTAATGTTTTGGCATTTTACCTCCTAGTTTTCTTTACCAATGTCGCTGGTTTACCTGCCGGCTTAGCCAGCAATATTTTGGTAGTTGGCAAGGTTTGGGATGCCATAAATGACCCGATTGTGGGGGTTTTGAGCGATCGCACTTCTCACCCTTGGGGCCGCCGATATCCTTGGATAATATATGGTGGAATTCCCTTCGGTATATTCTTCTTATTGCAGTGGATTGTACCTAGCACCGATCACACAGTGTTATTTTGGTACTATGTTGCGATCAGCATTTTGTTCAACACCGCCTACACGGCTGTCAATCTTCCCTACACTGCCCTGACTCCAGAACTTACTCAAGACTACAACGAACGCACTAGCCTTAATAGTTTTCGGTTTGCTTTCTCAATTGGCGGCAGCATCTTTTCATTAATTTTAGCTCTAATTATCTTTGCTGTATTTGACAAGAACCCGAATCAACAATATTTAGTATTAGGTGCAATCTGTGCAGTTATCTCTGTCTTGCCTTTGTACTGGTGCGTTTTGGGAACTCGCAAGCACGTCGCAGCCCAACTATTAGAAAACGCAGAACTAGATAATTCTACATCGTTGCCACTGAAAGAACAGTTGCAGATTGCATTTAGCAATCGCCCTTTTTTGTACGTTATTGGAATTTATCTTTTTTCTTGGCTGGGAGTGCAGTTGACTGCTACTATTATTCCCTATTTTGTTGTTAACTGGATGCAACAGCCACAGTACGTTTTTAGCTTGGTGGCGATCGCAGTTCAAGGCACTGCATTAATCATGCTATTTGTTTGGAGTAAAGTCAGCGAGAGATATGGCAAAAAAGCCGTATATTTTATGGGCATGAGTTTGTGGATTATTGCCCAAGCTGGACTGTTTTTCCTCCAACCCGGACAAGTATTGCAGATGTACCTATTAGCAGTCATGGCAGGTGTCGGAGTTTCCACGGCTTATCTAATACCTTGGTCGATGATACCGGATGTGATCGAACTCGACGAACTGCAAACAGGAGAAAGACGCGAAGGCGTTTTCTATTCATTTATGGTACTGCTGCAAAAAATCGGATTGGCAGGGGGTTTGTGGTTGGTAGGCCAAGCATTAGAAGGAGCTGGATTTCTATCTACAGTTCCGGGACAGCCGGCACCCGTACAGCCAGAGTCTGCACTGTTTGCGATTCGAGTTGCGATCGGGCCACTGCCCACAATTGCTTTAATTGCTGGCATGATTCTTACATATTTTTATCCTATAACCCGCGAAGTTCATGCAGAAATATTGTTAAAACTGCGAGAAAGAAAAGCACAAAATCAGTAAGCCTTAATAAGGAGTAGTTGGTCATTAGTCAACTCGAAAAATAACCACTACCAATAGCTGAGTCGAGCGAGATTAATAGCAATCCTCCCCTCTTGTGCGAACTCTTTTTTTATTTAACAATGTGTCATCTTCTGATTGCATCAGTTAATTCAAAAAAAGCCCGTTGCGCGTTTCCCGAAAGGATTGCTATAGTTTGCTCGGAGAGCAACTCAAAGCTATAGTTTGGGTAATAGCCTCGGAACGCAGAAACCTAGTTTTTTTTACGAAAATACATAAATCGCGCCGCGCCATCCGCCCCGGTAGACAAACCCCGAATGCTTGAGTTGTTCGAGATGTCGATCGAGCTTGAGAACACAAATTATTAAATTTTATGTCTGTCGCGCACTAAAGAGATGAGTTTGTGATATAATTACGACGATAAACTAAGTATATAAACTTGCTCACTCATCCAACTCCTCAAAAAGTTTATAATTAAAAGAAGAAACAGATTTTTCTCGGAAATTGATTCGATTAGTTGCCGTTCCAAAAAATCTGCAGAAGGTGGCTAATTATATCTACATGGGAAATGCAAAACTTTTTAGCCGGTCAGTTAGCACGTAAGTTAACAAGTGCTTCTGCAGTTGACTCTGAACCGAAAAAAGGCATAGAGGACAAACCAATACCAGCGCAAGCGGCGGCTGAGGTGTTACGGTCAATTGTAAAAGTTTGGTAAAGTTATTGCACCGCCTGTCGCGAAGCGGAGCAACACCTCAAAAAGTTGGCTTCGTCGCCCGGAAACCCGAAATACAAGCACAACGCAGCAGAGCCAAATGCAGTCTGATATAACTCTCCAGCAGTTGTAAAAGAACTTTTGCTGCCGGCATGGCATAGGGATTTAGTTATTTTTGTATACTATGTCAAAGTAGTGAGAACTATTAGAAGGAAGTGGGCTCGACCAACCAATAATTTCGTGTGATATCCTTAAGCCAATGCTTAAAGTATCAACCTGAAGGCTCGCAGAAGAAAGCTGATTTTACCCACAAAATATCAAAGAGGTCAACATGGAAAGAGAACAGGACGCTCATATCGTACCCATTAGCAACCAGAGCCGACAGGTGCAGCAATTTTCCGTTGACGAGGGAGAAGAGTTAAGCGCGCAGCCTCAGAAAGGATTGAATCTCAAGCCGTTGTTGAGGACTTTTCAGCGACAAGCCCTAATCATTATTGGGATTATAGGTATAGTAGGCGCTGGAGCTGTTTATCAGATCAAGGGAGGCAAGAAAACATATCAAGGCGATTTTCGGATGCTAGTGGAACCTGTGACAACGGAGGCAAGAATTGCTGACCCCTCTGCCCTAGCAAATCGCAGCGAGGGGGGAGGAGTACCTAATCGAGATTTTTTTAGTTTAGACTACGCAACTCAACTTCAAATTCTCCAGAGTCCTCAGATGCTGTCGGCTATTGTTAAACAAGTCCAAAAACGATATCCAGAAGTTACCGAGAAAATTCTTCAAAAAGAATTAGTCGTTTTGCGGATAGGAGAAGATGAGAGGACGCTGACTAAAATTTTGGAAGTGCGCTTCATGGGGAATGATCCTAAATTAGTTGAGTTCGTTTTACAAGAAACTAAAAAGAAATATTTAAAGTACAGTCTTGATGAACGCAAGACTCGGATTGGTGAAGGTGTTAAATTTATTGAAGACCAGCTTCCGGGACTCAATAAGCGCGTAAACAAGCTGAAATCCGAGTTACAGGTGATACAGGAGCAGCAAAAGATTACCAATCCTCAAGAACAAGGCGCGCAATTAATGGAGCAAGTTCGTACCGTAGAAACTTTAGAGTTAGAAACTCAAAGGCTACTGCAAGAACAGAAAACGCTGTACGCTAACTTGCAAAAACAATTAGATTTTACACCAAATGAAGCTATTGCCGCTTCCGCTTTAAGCGAAGAACCTCAATATAAAGAGTTGCTGACCAAGGTTAAGGAAGTAGAAGGTCAGATTGCTGTAGAAACAGCTCGTTTTAAATCTGCTAACCCTATAGTGGAAGCTTTAGAGCGCAAGCGGGCAAATTTAGTCGCTTTGCTCAACCAGCAAACTGATCGAATTTTGGGGCAAAATTTAGTAGGCACCCAAGCTAATTCTAAAGTTCAAAATTTTCAAAATTCTATTCGCATAGGCTTGATTAAACAATTGGTTGATACTGCTAACCAAGTTGAAGTCTTAGAAGCTCGCCTTCAGGCAATCAGCCAAACTAAAAACAATTTAAACAGGCAAGCAACTGAATTCCCCACCATAGCCCGCCGCTACAACGAACTGCAACAGCAATTAGAAGTAGCCGCCCGCACCCGCGATCAACTTTTAAGCCAGCGGGAAACTCTGCGCGTCCAAGCCGCTCAAAGCCAAGTACCTTGGGAAATAATTTCTGAACCACGGATACCGCGAGATGAGAAGGGCGAGCTGATGACAGTTCCATCGAAAGCTAAAAACAAATTAGTGATGGCAGTTGTTGGAGCGCTAGTTTTGGGTCTGGGAGCTGCTATCCTCATTGAAAAGTTCCGCAATATTTTCTACTGTGCTGATGACGTTAAAGATGCGGTTGATGCACCTTTATTGGGAGCAATTCCTCTTGACAAAAATGCTAGAAAATTGCCGCCTTCTATTGCTAATGCCTATGCTTATCTTGAAGGAAAAGAGGGTAATAAGAAAAATGCTGCGGAATTTATAGAAGCTTTTGACTCTCTTTATACTAATATCCGCTTTCTTTCTTCAAATCGAACGATTAGCTCTTTGGCAATTGGTTCGGCTACAGTTGGCGAAGGCAAATCTACTGTTGCTTTAAACTTAGCTCACGTGGCAGCGCTGGCGGGTCAGCGAGTGCTGCTAGTAGACGGGAATTTACATTCGCCCAGCCTGCACTTGCTCTTGGAACTGCCTAATGTCAAGGGATTGAGCAACTTGCTCGACAATAAAAACGAACCCAATGAAATTATCCAACGATCGCATCTAGCAGATAATCTTTTTGTATTAACTGCCGGTCTCCCGAATCCTGGTACTGCCAGACGGCTGGCATCATCTCAGATGCAGTATTTAATGGAAGAACTTCAGGCAAAATTTGACTTAGTTATCTACGATACGCCGCCGCTGGCGGACAGTAAAGATACGAATTTTTTAGCGGCGCGCACCGATGGCATACTGATGGTTGTAGCAATTCACCAAGTCCCTTTTTCTGAAGTCAAAAAAGTTTTCAGTCAATTAGAAAATTTTGGTATACCATGCTTGGGTACAGTTGCGAATCATGCCCCTAAACGCAAGAAGTATCCAGCATCAAGATCATCAGTTGTTGAAGATAAAAATGAATATTTGAATTTGACACCAGCACCGTCTCGTATCCGCAAACTAGCTCCCAAAAAAGAGTGAGACCCAACAAAGATGACCCCCAAAAAAAGGATACCAGCTCCCGACAGGAGTCATGGAACTCCCAAAATTTTAGACTCTTGTTCAATCTCCTAAATTCGTCTGTGGAGTAAATCGAAAATCTAAAATCGTTCGACTGAGCGCGACTTGACCCTCGCGCTCAGTCGAACCTCTCAGGCCGAAGTCTAAAATCTAAAATCTAAAATCTAAAATTGACTGATGGCGGATTAATTTCCATCCGGGTTGGTAGGAAATGTGACGATAAAATTAGTCCAGCCATTCCTGCTTTCAACCTCAATTTTTCCTTGCAACTGTTCGACAAGTTTTTGAACCAAAGCTAAACCCAAACCTGTACCTCCTTGTTTCCAAGGATCGGCGTTGGGAACGCGATAAAATTTCTCAAAAATTCGAGGCAATTCCTCTATGGAAATGGACGATTGATTGCTGAGTGTAAATTGGATTTCTGAAGCCACAGCACTTGCTTGTCGCGAATTTGTCCTTTGTCCTTCTTGTTCCCAGTCTCCGTTTTTGCACTCAACTTTCAGAAAAATTTCGCCGTCATTGGCAGTATATTTGCAGGCATTGTTGAGGAGCTCGGCTAAAATTCGTCCCAAACTAGCGCGGTTGGAACTGATCGTGGGGAGGTGGCGATCGCACTCTACTCGCAAATCTTGGTGGCGGTCGTGGGCTCGGGTGTAAAACGGGTCGATAATAGTAGGCAGCCAGACTTCTAAGTTTACTGGTTCGAGGTCGATCGGACAAGTTGCTGCTTCGAGCCGCTGCAAATCTAGCAAAGCATTAATCAAATCAGTTTCTCTAGTACATTCTGTTTCTAAAATTTCTAGATAAATCTGGCGCCGATCTAGTGTGGGAGAAATTCTCAGCATATGAATAGCCATTTTTATATTAGCTAAAGGCGTCCGCAGTTCGTGAGAAACGGTGCTGAGAAATTCATCTTTGAGGACGTTTAAATGCTGGAGCTCGTGAACTTTTTGCTGCAATTCGGCGGTGCGTTCTTGGACTTGGCGTTCGAGGTCGGTGTTGAGATTTTGGACTTGCTGATAGAGTTGAGCTTGCTGAATGGCGATCGCGATTTGAGTTGCCAGTTGCAGTAGCAAATCCACTTCCGAAGGTTGCCACTGACGGGATTGGGAACACTGATGGACACACATCATCCCCCACAAATTGCCGTCTTGCAAAATTGGTACAATCAAATAAGCTTTGATTTGCGCTTGCTGGAACCGGGCATATTTTTCGGCGCTCAAACAGGCTTGGTCGAGGTCTGGAACCGCATAAATTTCCTGTTCGATCACGGAAGCAGATTCTTGCCAAATATTATCCGGCATGATTTCTCCCAATATTGAAGGCCAATTATCGGCAACGGATTCTGCCACTACAATGCCGTAATTGCTGGACTCTAAATGCAGGATTGCTACTCGGTCAGCTTGCAAAACCTGGCGGACTTCATCAACGCTGGCGTTGAGAATTTCTTCGAGGTTTAAGGATTGGTGAATCCGCAAGGAAATGTGAGTTAACAGCCGATCGCGCTGCAATTGTTCGTGGAGTTTTGCAGTCCGTTCCCGCACCTGCTGTTCCAGTTTGGCGTTGCGGCTTTGCAGCAGTTCCACTTTTTCGGCTTGCAATTGATAAACCGACTGCTGCAACTGTTTGACAACTCGGTACATTTCGGTGGGATCGAGGACTCTGAGCAAGCTGGTCTGAGTAATAATTCCCAACAGTTCTCCGCGCCCCCCGCACACGACCAACCGCTGCACTTGTTGCTGCTGCATTTCTTTGTGCGCCGTCCATAGGGAATCGGAGGGTTGAAGAAATTGCAGGGGAGTTCTCATGACTTTTTGAGCTGGGGTTTGCTCGAAATTTAGTTCGAGAAACTGTGCCTGCACAATGTCATATTCGGTAATAATTCCCAGGGGTTGGTGAAAGGAATAGTGAAAAATGGAGGTATAGTCATCTTTGGGCTTCTCCATTGTTAATTCTTTGTTTTTTGTAATCACTACGCAACTGACTTGATGCTCTGACATCAGTTCGGTTATGGTCAGCAGCGAGGCGGTGTGGGGCGCTGTAATTGGCGTAGTCATTAATTCTGCTACCCGCCGCAATTTAAGAATGTTTGAAGGCTGCAATACTTGGCGAATTCTTTCCCGTGTCAGCACTCCTACCAAGTGGCGAAATTGATTGACGATCGGCAAATAGCGAATCTTGTGCTGGCGAAATAAGGATAAGGCGGTAAACACGTCTTGGTCATCGGATTCTGTGAGGGAGACCGACACCGGGGACATCACTTCGGAAATTGGTATTTTGTGCAGGGCTACTTTGTGCTGGTTGTCTATTGTGCCAGAAGCTATCAGCCTCACTAGGTCGGCGGGGGTTAATATGCCGATTAACAGTCCGCGGCTGGGGTTGTCGGATAAGTTGCCTGTGGTAATAGTCTGCTGGTTCTCTACGACGAACACGCAGCGGGCCCGCACCTTTTCCGGCGCGGATGTTTCGGTCATCGCCGCCCGGTCTGAGGGTACAGGTGTTTTGACTAGGGGACAACTGTTTTGCAACTGACTCATCAGGGCGATCGCCGCTGCTAAGGAAGTTTCTGGCCCGGCAGTGAGGGGGTAGCGATCGATCGCTTGTTCTAAGGCTGAGGAGTAAAAGGGCGGGTGGTAAAACGGCATAGTTGATTGCAGGTTGTCAGAGGGCGGCTAACTATCGGGCAAAGCCTTAGGGAACGGCAGAAACACCTCGCCTGTGCTTGGGATTTAAATAATAGACTTTCTAATTGATTATTTCTATACAATCTGAGCTTTAGATTAATGGTGTCACTAATCCGGAACCTCAAATCCTTGGGCGGTTTTTACTGCCTGCTTTTCCCCTGAGACTCGCCTATAATCAAAATAACCCGAATGTAAAGTTTTACTACAAGATTTATCCATAATGACAACTTTAAGCTTAGAGCAAATTGCAGCCAAGTTAGAAAGCCAAAATTCCGCCGATCGAATGGTGGCTTTGGCCAACTTGCGGAATGTGCCTGCTGCAGAGGCGGTGCCTTTGATTAAAAAGGTGTTGAACGACGAAAGTTTGCAGGTGCGATCGATGGCTGTGTTTGCTCTCGGGGTAAAACCGACAGCAGAGTGCTATCCCATTCTAGTCAAATTGCTAGAAACAGACCCGGATTACGGCATTCGCGCTGACGCTGCCGGCGCTTTGGGCTATCTGGAAGATATCAGAGCTTTTGATGCTTTGGTGCGGGCTTTTTACGAAGATACTCAATGGCTGGTGCGCTTCAGTGCTGCTGTTTCTTTGGGAAATCTCAAAGATCCCCGGGCCCGCGATGTGCTGCTGAAAGCTCTCGACAGCGAGCAAGTGGTGATCCAGCAGGCGGCAATTTCGGCTTTGGGGGAAATTAAAGATATTGGGGCGATCGATCGCATCCTCAATTTTGCTCAGTCAGAAGATTGGCTGATCCGCCAGAGGCTGGCTGAAGCTTTGGGCAATTTGCCGAGTGTTAAGAGCGTTTCGGCTTTAAAATACTTAGAAAAAGATAGTAATTCTCAAGTATCTAAGGCGGCAACAATTTCTCTCGATCGCCTGTCAAAAGCAGAAGCGTGACCTCAAACTTTTAGTATGTTGAAAAACCCGGTTTATTCAATAAACCGGGTTAATCCGTATTTTAGCAATCTTAATAAAATTTATAGAGTATTCAGTAAAACCAGAATGTATTATTTAAGCCGCGAGGCTAAATCGCAAGTTAAAATAGTTGTCGATCTCCTTTAACCCAAACTAATCATGAATCAAGCGCCCAATCCCTTTAACTCAAATCCCTCCAATCCGCTAGACCCCTTGGAGCAAGAAGTTGACGAACAAGGTGAAGCATTGCCGAAACAGTACCACCCGGCAACTAAAAAAACTCTGCAAAAAGTCTTTATCATCCTGGTAGTTGTTGGGGCAATTATTGGGGGAATTCTATCTATAGGGGTGATTTCGCTGATGCAGAAGGCGGGACTGACAGATGTGCCGGCAAGGGTACAGACTCCGAAGTGAATCGCTTGCTTGAGCGTACCGGAAGCGATCGCCGAGCCTTAATTATAGTATCGTTCAATATCGTGCCCATGTTGCTGGCGCGAAATTAAGATGCGATCGCTCGCCTAGTCCCAAAGAAATCTTAATATTTTCCTTATTTTTTTTGATGCAACTGTGTCTATACAATCAAATTCGGTGCTGTAGCGGCCCGGGTCTAAAACAGTTTTAAATAAACCACACTTATTCTGAGTAAGAGAATGTTACTTATTGCCCTATTTATCGCCACGTTTTTTTTAGCATACTCCAATGGTGCTAATGATAATTTTAAAGGCGTGGCGACACTGTTTGGCAGTCAGACGACGAACTATAAAACAGCAATTGGTTGGGCAACGATCACAACTTTTGCAGGTTCAGTATTTTCTATTTTTTTAGCAGAAACGCTGGTAAAAAGCTTTTCGGGAAAAGGGCTAGTTCCAGACGAGATCGCCAATGGCTCAGATTTTCATTTGGCAGTCGCGATCGCTGCGGGTTTAACCGTTATTCTTGCTACCTTAACTGGATTCCCTATTTCCACAACTCACGGTCTTACAGGTGCTCTTGTTGGTGCAGGTTTAGTAGCAATTGGTAATCAAGTTAATTTTACTGCTTTGCAGAAAAATTTTCTAATGCCTTTGTTGCTGAGTCCCATGATTGCGATTTTATTAGGATCTTTAATTTATGGGCTGTCTCGCTACCTGCGAGTTTATTTAGGAATCCAGAAAGAATGGTGTATTTGCGCTGGTCAAACTCAAGAAATTATTCCCATTCCCCAGCCCGATGCAACTAACATACTCAAGTGCATCACAACCGCTGATGTCGCGGTAGATTCTTTAGATAAATGCACGCAAAGGTACCTGGGGAATTTCTTACAAATCCCCAGCCAAAAGTTAGTGGATGTTTGCCATTTTATGAGTGCGGGAATCGTCAGTTTTGCCAGAGGATTGAACGATACGCCGAAAATTGTTTCGCTGATGTTAGTCGGTCAATCAATATCAGTTCAGTGGGGAAGTTTGGCAGTAGCTTTGGGAATGGCGATCGGCGGTTTATTGAATGCTAAAAAAGTTGCAGAAACCATGAGCAAAAAGCTAACAGCAATGAATACTGGTCAAGGGCTGGTGGCAAACTTAGTGACTGGATTTTTAGTTATTGTTGCCAGTCGTTATGGGCTTCCAGTTTCTACTACCCATGTTTCGGTAGGTTCAATTTTTGGTGTTGGATTGATTTCAAAAAAAGCTAATGTGCGCGTTTTCTATCAGATTCTACTATCATGGATTTTGACCTTGCCCATTGCTGCGGCAATCAGCGGCTGTGCTTACTGGGTGTTGCATCGCTAAGAGAATTAATCGTTAGTCCTAGAAGATAAAGAGTTCGCAGTTGATTTGGGATGGCCATCAAAGGATAACCATATCAAATCTAACGGTAATAACAAGAAATCGCGCCGGGAGTTGTTGAATAAAAATTTAAGGGTAATTTATGGTTAAAAATTCTACGATCGCGCCGCCTGTTGCAGATAAATCGATCGCTGCTGGCTTTCACGCTCTTTCCGATCCTTTGCGGCTTCAGATTTTGGGGTTGCTGCGGGAACAGGAGTTGTGCGTGTGCGATTTGTGCGATCGACTTTCTGTCCCTCAGCCTAAACTTTCTTTCCACCTCAAAACCCTAAAAGAAGCCGGTTTAGTTCGCAGCCGCCAAGAAGGGCGCTGGATCTACTACAGTCTCAATTTAGCTCAGTTTGTCGCCCTCGAACAGTACCTCGCCGAATACCGCCGTTTCAGCCAGATCCTGCCGGCGCGCCCCTGTTCCGAGGCGGGTTAACCCATCAACATTTCTTAATCACTCAAATACTGATATCGCTTGTTTGAAGATTGACATATCAAGTTTTCTTGATATGATGGAATGGAACAAATTAGTTGAGAGCGATGGATGCAACAGCTCAGAGGTTAGCTTGTGCTCGCCCCGATTGTAGGCGAGAGGCGATCGCGGAATTTCTAGGTACATTTATTTTGGTTTTTGCAGGCACCGGTGCGGTGATGGTTAACAAAACTAGCGCTGGTTCCGTAACTCATTTAGGCGTCAGTTTTGTATTTGGTGCAGTAGTATGTGCCATGATTTACGCCCTAGGACACATCAGCGGTGCACACTTTAATCCGGCCGTAACTTTAGGGTTTTGGGCGAGCGGTTTTTTCCCAAAATATAAAGTTTTACCTTACGTTTTAGGGCAGTGTGCGGGTGCAATCGCAGCTTCTCAAGTGCTGCTAATTACCCTAGGAAAAGTAGCAAATCTCGGTGCAACTATCCCTCTCAACGGTAACTGGTTGCAGTCTCTAATTTTAGAAACAGTTTTGACCTTTATCTTAATGTTTGTTATCCTCGGTTCAGGACTTGACAGGCGCGCTCACATCGGGTTTGCAGGGATAGCAATAGGCTTAACTGTAGGCTTAGAAGCTGCATTTATGGGGCCGATTACCGGAGCGAGTATGAATCCGGCACGCTCTCTCGGCCCGGCTTTAGTTGGCGGAATTTGGGAACACCACTGGGTTTACTGGGTTGCTCCTATTTGGGGGGCACAATTAGCAGTCGCAGTTTATCGGGAAATATCTAACGGATTTCGGGATTTTAAGTGAAAGCATTATGGCAAATTTTACGCACAAACCGAGAATTTTGTTTCTATACGGCTCGTTAAGAGAGCGTTCTTACAGCCGCTTGTTGGCGGAAGAAGCAGCGAGAATTATTGAGGATTTCGGTGCAGATGTTAGGTTCTTTAATCCTCTAGAATTACCGATTTACGGCAGCGTTCCCGATACGCATCCGAAGGTTCAGGAATTGCGGGAATTAAGCCTGTGGTCTGAGGGTCAAGTGTGGTCGAGTCCAGAAATGCACGGCAATATTACCGGCATTATGAAAAATCAAATTGACTGGATTCCTTTAAGCATTGGGGCTGTCAGACCGACTCAAGGCAGAACTTTGGCGGTGATGCAAGTCAGCGGCGGTTCCCAGTCTTTTAATGCTGTCAATACTTTGAGAATTTTGGGCCGCTGGATGCGGATGTTTACGATTCCGAACCAGTCTTCGGTTGCGAAAGCTTATCAGGAATTTAATGAAGATGGGACGATGAAGGATTCGCCTTATCGCGATCGCGCGATCGACGTGATGGAGGAACTGTACAAGTTTACCTTGCTGTTGCGGGAGCAAACCGACTATTTGACCGATCGCTACAGCGAACGCAAGGAACAAGCAGCTAAAGAGGCGATCGCCCTAGCAAATCGCGCCCTTGAATTACCGGGCGCTTAGAAACCGCCGACACCCCGACAACAACCCATAACCAACAACTAACAACTAACAACCAACAAAAACCATGAAAAAAGTAATGTTTGTTTGCAAAAGAAACTCCTGCCGATCGCAAATGGCAGAAGGATTTGCTAAAACCATCGGAGTCGGCAAGATTGGAGTCACCAGTTCCGGGTTAGAATCAAGCAGAGTTCATCCGACAGCAATTCAAGTCATGTCAGAAATCGGCATTGATATCACAGATCAAACATCAAACCCATTAAGCGAATTCAATGCAGAAGACTACGATGCAGTAATTTCTTTGTGCGGCTGCGGTGTGAATTTACCCGAAGCGTGGGTATTGCGAGAATTGTTTGAAGATTGGCAACTCGACGACCCCGACGGACAACCCCTCGAAACTTTTCACCGCGTTCGAGATGAAATTAAAGCACGAGTTGAAACATTAGTTGACTCTCTAAAGTAAGATTAATAGTCCTACACGCACGAGTGGTCAGAAATCGGGTTTTTTTCTAAGAAGACGCTTTACATCCCGCAAAAACGGCACAAAACCCGGTTTCGTGGGTTTTGATGCGTCCAGAACTATGGGAATTAGTGCTAAATTATGAGAGGCGTTCCGCCGGAACGCCTGTACATTCGTTGCGAGCACAGACCAAAAGGTGAGCACATGATTCAGACAGCAGTCACGCCTTTCAAAAACAAAATTAACTCAGCTTTAACTAAAAAGCAGATTACAGTTTTACAAATTAATCTCGGCAAACGCTGCAACCTCGCTTGCACTCACTGCCACGTAGAAGCTAGCCCGAAACGAACAGAAGAACTTGCCCCGGAAATTTGCGACCAATTAATTGAAATTATTCGCCGCTTTCCTCAAATTAAAACTGTTGACCTCACCGGCGGTGCTCCCGAAATGCTTTACGGTTTTAAACCGCTAGCGGAAGCTGCCAGGGCGGCAGGTAAAGAGGTAATTGTTCGTTCTAATTTGACGATTTACTTTGAAAAAGGTTTTGAAGATATTCCCGAATATTGCGCGCAGCAACAAGTCAGAATTGTGGCGTCGCTTCCCTGCTACCAAGCTGACAATGTGGACAAAATGCGCGGCAACGGTGTTTTTGACAGTTCGATTCGGGCGCTGCAAAAGCTAAATCAGTTGGGATACGGGAAAAACCCAAATTTAACTCTGGATTTGGTGTACAATCCACAAGTGCCGGCAACAGAGAAGTTTTCGCTAACACCGGAACAAGGCAAGTTAGAGGAAGATTACAAGATTTATTTAGCCGAACATTTTGGGATTTTTTTTAATCAATTGTTCGCGATTACTAATTTGCCGGTGGGACGGACTAAGTTTCATTTGGAACATAAGAAACTCCACAAGCCTTATCTGGGGTTTTTGGAGGATAATTTTAATCCCGGTACTCTGGAACATTTAATGTGTCGCAACGAATTGTCGATCGACTATTTGGGCAATGTCTACGACTGCGATTTTAACCAAATGGAAAATCTGCCGGCGAAAACTGGCCGCGGAGAAAAGATAACGGCTGCTAAATTGCTCGAATCTGGGAGTTTAGATTTGATTCAAGAGGTGCAAACTGCTGCTTATTGTTATGGATGTACGGCAGGTTGCGGTTCTAGCTGCGGCGGTAGTTTGATTTAATTTAAGGGAAAGTTGCGCTTTATTACAGAGTATTGCAGCGCTAAAGCGCAACTGCCAAGCTTAGGGTGTATGCAATTTAGACTGGGGAGTTTAGGTAATGAATGATTCGCGATCGCCCGGTGAAAACCCGCCAGCATCAAACAGGTGGAAGCTGATTTTAGGGATTGGTTTAGCTGTGGCTTTAATTGCAGCTACCAGGTTTTTTAACTTTCAAGGAATTCTGAAAAATGCCTTGGAGTCGATCGCGAGTCTCGGCCCTTGGGGCCCGGCAGCTTTTATTCTAATTTACATTGTCGCAACGGTTCTATTTATCCCCGGTTCTTTGCTGACTCTCGGTTCTGGCGTTTTGTTTGGAGTCGTTGGCGGTTCTGTTTGTGTTTCCATCGGCTCGATTTTAGGCGCAACTTGCGCTTTTTTGGTAGGGCGGTATTTAACGCGCGACTGGGTTTCCAAACAGATAGAGGGCAATCAAAAATTTAAGGCGATCGACTCCGCAGTTGCTTCTGAAGGATGGAAAATTGTGCTGCTGACGCGACTTTCTCCCATTTTTCCGTTTAATTTGCTTAACTATGCTTTTGGAGTCACCCAGGTATCTTTAAAAGATTATTTTTTGGCATCTTGGATCGGCATGATTCCTGGAACTGTGATGTATGTTTATATCGGTTCCCTGGCCGGGAGTTTGGCTGCACTCGGATCTAGCGGGCGATCGCGCACTACTGCTGAGTGGACTCTCTACGGCATTGGTTTGGTAGCAACGATCGCCCTCACCGTTTATGCAACCCGCTTGGCAAAAAAAGCTTTAGACGAAAAAATTTCCCCTTGAAACCACAGCGCAAATTAGTAAAATTGTCAATAAGTATTTACCTCTACCTTATAATACATGGCTAATTTAAAAAACTCCGTGTTTTCTCTGTGTTATTTATAATTATTTTGTTATACAAACGAGATAGATATTAAAGATATCGTAAAGCTGTTACCTCAATTAGGTAAACCGAAGGTCAAAATATAAAGCTGATGCCAAAATAGAAGGCAAGCGTGCGATCGGAATAAGAATTGTTTGCAGTCAGGAATGCAAGTCATACCATTCTAAATGTAAGATTTGAGATTTGAGATTGGAATGACTGATGCCTACCAGGGTTGGGAACACCGCCCTACAATTGCATTATTTTTCTGAAACTGCTCTCACGACTTGGCTGATATTAATTCTGCCGAATGACCATTACCGTTTGATGAATTTGATTCGGAGAGAACATTTGATGATGCAAAACCCAGCAAATCAAGCCGGATCTGTGTCTGCGCCGCCGCCACACCAAACAAAAAAGCTGCGCCACTTTTGGGACAACATCTGCAATTCTGCTCAATCGCAGTGGCAGCAAGCGCACAGTCTTTGGCAGCACAGACGGCAGCGCCGCCATTTGCTGACCCTGCTAATTCTGGGCACCACCGCTTTAACCATTAGCACAACTGCTTGCATCAGCTATTTTTTTGTACGCGGACTAATCCTGGACAATTTAAAGCAAATAGCACTATTAAAACTAGAAAAAGGCACCGATGAAATCGACCGCTGGCTCAGCAGCCGCAAAGCAGAAATAGAAACCATTGCTTACGATCCTACGGTTGGCACTCTCAATTGGCAATTAGTCGAGCCCCGGTTACAAGGAGAAATATACAGATTAAAAGAGTATTTCGTCCTGTCATTAACTCAACCCGACGGCTTATTTATCAACACTTTAGGCCACCGCGCGAACAGCAAAGACCGCCAACACTTTCAAAAAGCAATGGCCGGGCAGCTCAACGTTTCCGATCCGCTGATCGGCCGCAGTACAAAAGTTTCTACGATTATTATTTCAGCTCCTATTTGGGCCTTACCTCCCGCTCCCAATCAAGTAATTGGAGTCCTCTCAGGCAGCATTAAATTAGACCGAGTAACATCTGTCGCTAACAGCTTGCTGTACGGTTCCGACAGTTATGCTTTTGCGCTCAATTCACAAGGAGTGCCAATTGTTCATCCCAACAATAACTTAATCGGAAATATCGACCAGGAGGCCCCAAGCTTTTTACAGTCAAAAGACCCCGCTCTCTCCACAATTGCGCGGCAGATGATCGACCGCCAGACGAACATCAAACTGGTAAAAATAGATAACAAATGGGTGTATGTGGCCTATGCTCCACTCAAGGAAGTTAACTGGTCAATGGCTTTAGTAATTCCCCGTGAAAATATTGAATCCCAACTGCAAGCATTAAATTTGCTGACCTCCGTAGTAGCCGGACTGCTCATCCCGGCAATGCTAGCAGCAATTTGGCTAATTTACTCGTCCGAAAACAATCGCGCTCAAGCGGAGCGAGAAGCCATGCTCAACCGGATTGCCGGACGCATTCGCGCTTCCCTAGAATTAGACCAAATTGTGCAAAGTACAGTCGAAGAAATAGTAAGTTTGCTGCACCTAGAACTGGCGGCTTTTGGTTGGTATAAACCGCAAGAAAAAACGTTACAAATCCTATGGGAATGTTGCCCATCTGATTCTCCCACACAAGGCATAAAGTTTGAGCCTTACTTTCTCGAAAATGTGTTAGTACGGAGTGGTCAAGGCGAACCAATTATTCTTTCGATGGACACTTGGGCGAAGGGTGTAACTCAACCGCCCGAACTTAAAGCTAATAGCTATTTAGCCGTACCTGTCCAGACTCAGAATCAACCGCAGGGTTATTTAATTTGTAGCCACGCTACTCATTGGCTTTGGAGCCGGGAGGAAATCCAACTGTTAAAAGCTGTAGCAGACCAATTGGCGATCGCAATTACTCAAGCTCACCTTTACAGTCAAACCCAAGACCAAGTAAAACTGCTTAATAGTGCCTTAAATGAACTGAAAAAAACTCAAACTCATTTAGTGCAGAACGAAAAAATGTCATCCCTCGGTCAAATGGTGGCTGGGATAGCGCACGAAATCAACAACCCCGTTAACTTCATTTCAGCTAATTTGCCTCACACCAGCAAATATACTAAAGATTTATTAGAGTTGGTGAGTTTATACAAAGAAGCCTTCCCAGAGGTTCCCCAGGAAATCGCAGATTTTAGCGAAGAAATCGAGTTAGAATTTATCGAGGAAGATTTGCCGCATATATTGAATTCTATGAAAATAGGAACCGAACGCATTCGCAGCATAGTTCTTTCTTTACGAAACTTTTCTCGCCTGGATGAATCTGACAAAAAGCTAGCGGACATTCACGAAGGTATAGAAAATACCTTGCTGCTGCTCTCCAACCGCATTAAAAATAGAATTTATATAGTCAAGAAATACGGAAAAGTGCCTTCAGTCGAGTGCTATCCCTCTCAGCTCAATCAGGTGTTTATGAACTTGCTGAGTAATGCGATCGATGCCTTGAACGAGATCGATCGCCTGGATAAAATTATTACTATTTCCACGGGAGTAGTTCGGGAACATGGCGCTAAATTTCTGAAAGTGGCGATCGCCGACAACGGCCCCGGCATTCCCGACAGCGTTAAAGACCAAATTTTTAACCCATTTTTTACTACTAAAGAGGTGGGCAAAGGCACGGGTTTGGGGTTGGCAATTAGCTACAAAATTGTAGTAGATGGACACGGTGGCAGCATCACAATTTCTCGACCTCCTGGCGGGGGTACGGAGTGTTTGGTAAAAATTCCTATTACTAACGAGAAGTAATACAATTTGAGATTGGAGATTTGAGATTTGAGATTTTAAAATGCCCGATCAAACAATCTTTTTAAGCTGGTATATAGTTGCATTTTTTGGAAAAACTGGTATAAGAAGGAAGTGGAAAGGAAGCCCACGGATTTTGTAACGGAGGTAAGGGCTAGAAGGAAGAGGGAAGAGGGGGTAAACAGTTTTAATTAATGCTAAGTTGACGGCCGTTGGCTAAAATTAGAAGAGTTTTTGTTAAAGGTGTTTTATGGCTGTTGGCAAGGATACAATTTTCGAGCGCTTTTTGTCGCCCCTGGTTCGACTGGCGATCGACGAAGAAGCACTGAAACGACTATACGAAGGTATCGACTGGGAAACAGCGGGCGATCGCTACCGACAACCCGATTTAGTTTATCCCGAATATTACACCAGCCAAAACTTTCACGGCATTAAACGTGGCTACCTCAACCCCAGTGCCGCCGTTTCCTACGATCCCATCACGCAATATATTTTGCCTCCCCATGAAACAGTCGTCAGGCAAGGCTTAATTGACGCTGTGCGGGTGAAACCGCGCCGAATTATCGATTTGGGATGCGGCACCGGTTCGACAACGCTCATGCTCAAGCAGGCTTTTCCCGCAGCGGAAGTTGTCGGGCTGGATTTGTCGCCTTATATGCTGGTAGTTGCCGACATGAAAGCGCAAAAAGCCGGCTTAAATATCCAGTGGTTGCACGGAAATGCCGAAAGCGTTGCTTTCCCCGATGCCAGCTTCGATTTAGTCGCAGCTTCCTTGCTATTTCACGAGACGCCACCTGCTGTATCGCGGGCAATTTTGCGAGAAAGCTTCCGACTGCTGAAGGTTGGGGGACAAGTGGCAATTTTGGACGGAAATCAAAAAACTTTGCGGCAAACAGAGTGGCTGACTGATATCTTTGAAGAGCCTTATATTAAGTCTTACGCGGCTGGCAGCCTCGATGCTTGGGCGGGGGCGGCTGGATTCGCGGCGGTGCAAACTCACGAACACTGGTGGGTAAATCAGGTGACGCAGGGCGTGAAACCTTTGCCTGGGGAAGATTTGGAACAGGCAAATGTGGCGAGGGGGTGGAATTGGGGCGATCGAACTCCTGATTTTGATGGCGATTTACCGGGCATTCCAGCTCCCGCTTGATTTACAGAATAACCACCGACTGGAAGTCGGGGCTACACAAATAAAGTCCGCCTTCGCGGACTGAATAATAACTAATAACTAATAACTAATAACTCCTAACTCCTAACTCCTAACTAATGACTCTAAAAGCTGTTTTATTTGATTTTAATGGCGTGATTGTTAATGACGAGCCGATTCACGAGAAAATCATCGCTCAATTGATGCTCGATGAAAATCTCCAGCTCAAACGTGGGGAGTTTCGAGAAGTTTGTTTGGGAAGGAGTGATCGCGCTTGCATTACCGAACTGCTCAAGCGCCGAGGACGATATCTAACAGAAACATATCTCGATCGACTGCTGCAGCGCAAGGCAGAAGCTTACAAAGCTCAAATAGATACTTTGGAGAAACTGCCGATTTATCCCGGTTTGGCAGAATTTATTGATAAAATTCGGGTTGCCGGACTGAAAATGGCCGTAGTTAGCGGGGCAATGCGATCCGATATAGAATTGGTGTTAGATCGGGCCGGTTTGGCAGCAAACTTTGAGTTAATTGTCGCAGGCGACGACTTGACGGCGAGCAAACCAGCACCGGATTGCTATTTATTGGCTGTGGAACTTCTCAACCAGAAATATCCCGACTTTAACCTGCAACCGATGGAGTGTTTGGCGGTGGAAGATACTTTTGCGGGGATTGAAGCAGCGAAAAAAGCGGGGATTCAGGTTGCGGGTGTGACTCACACTTACCCGTTTCACATGATCCAGCGCCAAGCTAATTGGACGGTGGACTATTTTGCTGATTTAGAGTTGGATAGAGTGGCGGCACTTTGCTCGATCGCCCCCACTGAGCCGGCCGCAGAAAACTCTTGACCTTTTTAGCAGTTACGTGCTAGTGTAAGTGACGGTCTGCGAACGTGAGAGCCAGCAAGACCTGTAAGCCTTTTAGATTCGGCAATCCGGCATCTAAAATGCTAAATTAAAACTCAATCAGGGGAATTAGCTCAGTTGGTAGAGCGCTGCGATCGCACCGCAGAGGCCAGCGGTTCGAGTCCGCTATTCTCCATAAATCAGGGGCATTACTACAGGTGACGATCGTACTCAAAGCGAAGTGCGATCGTCACCTGCTTTGATACTCGCCTATGAGTGTGCGATCGACTCAGTTGCTGCCTAAGTTTTAGCATCAATAACCTGTGGAGAGCGAGAAACCCGCTTTCTATTTTGTGCGATCGACCCGGTTGCTGCCTAACTGGTAGCATCAATAAGATAATTTATGTAAAGAAACCGAGTTTCTAATTACACACTAATTGCTGAAAAGACGTATTTTGGTGTCTAAACCCGGTTTCCCAAAAAAATCCGGTAAGCCCGTGATCCCCACCCTGATGTCATCAGTCAATCTAAAATCTAACAAGGTATCACTCCGGTTTCGGCCGCAGTTGCCCTCAATCCCCACAAAACATTCATTTTCTCAAAAACAATAAGTTTTGTAGCTAAAAATACAACAGTCTGCTGAAGCGAGTCTTAATATCAAGTCGCTATGTGTTATTATTCTCAATCATCTGACTCATCTATTCAAGAGTAACAAGAAAAAATGACAAAGCGATTCGATCGGCGGAAATTTATTTTATACAGTTCTGCTACCCTAACATCAAGTTTATTTCTCAAAGCTTGTAGAACTCCAACTCCAACAGCAACTCCCGCCGCTTCTCCCACATCAACAGGAACTACACCAGCAGCAGCCGGGGGCGGAAACACGATCAAAGTAGGAATTTTACATTCCTTGAGCGGCACGATGTCAATCAGCGAAAAAAGCGTTGTCGATGCCGAACAATTAGCGATCGAAGAAATTAATAAAGCTGGTGGCGTCCTCGGAAAACAAATCGAAGCAGTCGTAGAAGATGGCAACTCAGACTGGCCGACTTTTGCCGAAAAAGCAAAAAAATTGATCGACCAAGATAAAGTTGTCACCGTCTTCGGATGCTGGACTTCCGCTAGTCGCAAAGCAGTATTACCGGTATTTGAAGAAAAAAATCATATGCTCTGGTACCCCGTACAATACGAGGGTCAAGAGTGTTCCAAGAACATCTTTTATACCGGGGCGGCGCCCAACCAGCAAATCGAACCAGCAGTTGACTGGCTGCTAGAAAATAAAGGGAAAAAATTCTTCTTAGTCGGGTCTGACTACGTTTTCCCCCGCACGGCAAATACCATTATCAAGGCACAGCTAGCAGCCAAAGGCGGCGAATTAGTTGGGGAAGATTACATTCCTTTGGGCGGGACAGAAGTCACGCCAATTATTACTAAAATTAAGGCAGCTTTACCAGACGGCGGCGTCATTTTCAATTCCCTCAACGGCGACAGCAACGTAGCATTTTTCAAACAGTTGCAGGGTGCAGGTTTGGGGCCGGACAAATATCCGTCAATGTCCGTCAGTATTGCTGAAGAAGAAGTAAAGGCGATCGGCGTAGAATATCTTAAAGGCCATTACGCCGCCTGGAATTACTTCATGACTGTGGAATCTCCGGCTAATACAAAATTTGTGCAAGCTTTCAAAGCAAAATACGGCAACGATAGAGTGACTAACGACCCGATGGAAGCAGCTTATATCATGGTTTACCTGTGGAAGCAAGCCGTCGAAAAAGCAGGGACAGCCGACGATTTGGAAAAAGTGCGGGCAGCAGCTTTGGGTCAAACCTTTGATGCACCGGGGGGCACAGTAACGATGGATGTTAACCATCACCTTTCTAAATTTGTGCGCTTGGGCGAAGTGAGAGACGACGGTTTATTTAACATCGCTTTTGCTACACCAGAAGCAGTGAAGCCGGTGCCTTGGAATCAATTTGTCGCTGAAACAAAAGGCTTTGCTTGCGATTGGTCAGACCCCGCAAAAGGTGGCAAATTCAAAGCTTGATAAGTAGGTAATACCAATTTTTTTAACGTTGGTAACGTATCTTCGATCCCCCCTAGCCCCCCTTAATAAGGGGGGGAAAAGAGCGTTCTTGCGTCACCCCCTATTCCCCTTAATCAGGGGGAACTGGAGTCTTCAAAGTCCCCCTAATTAAGGGAGATTTAGGGGTATCGAGAGACTCACTCTAAGCATAATTTATAGAAAACTTGACGCTTAAGTTGACACCAACGGGGTAAAATCCGCCCCTAATTATCCGCGAACAAAGTTAACCCACTTGATGCAGGAGTAACAAAAGTGGCGATATTAGATGGTTTATTTAACGGTATTAGCATCGGCGCAGTTTTACTAATTGCAGCCCTGGGATTAGCGATTATTTTCGGGCTGATGGGCGTAATTAATATGGCTCATGGCGAGTTGATGATGCTGGGGGCTTATACAACTTTCGTGGTGCAAAATGTATTCAAAGGTATCGGAGGATTTGCTTTTGAAACCTATATTTTATTTGCAATTCCCCTAGCTTTTTTAGTAGCTGCATTAGTAGGATTAATTCTCGAACGCGGAGTGATTCGCTATCTTTACGGGCGGCCGCTAGAAACTCTGCTGGCAACTTGGGGTGTAAGTTTAATTTTGCAGCAGTTTGTCCGCAGCGTTAGTTGGGTGTTGGTAATTGGGATTGCGGTGTTTTGTTTGCTGTTTTTTGGCGGTTTGCGGTTGCTGAAATCTCGCCTGGATTTCGATCGCATTCGCAGCAAAATTATCGCCCTAATTTTGCCTTTATCTTTGGGTATTTCCTGGGCGGTGAGCGCCTTTTTAGGGCAAACTTACAAACTGGCAGTAACTCAACCTTGGTTTGGCGCTCAAAACGTGGATGTAACTGCACCGCAATGGTTGCGGGGCGGCATACCGCTGGGCAATTTTCAGTTGCCCTACGCCCGAATTTTTATTATTGTGCTGACAGGAATTTGTTTGGCGGGAATTTACCTATTTTTGCAAAAGTCTGTGTGGGGATTGCGGATTAGATCCGTGACACAAAATCGCAGCATGAGTGCGTGTTTGGGAATTCCTACCGAACAAGTAGACGCGCTGACTTTTGCTTTGGGTTCGGGGTTGGCAGGTGTGGCTGGGTGCGCGATTAGTTTGATTGGTTCGGTAGGGTCAAATACCGGACAAAATTATATAGTCGATACGTTTATGGTGGTGGTTGTGGGCGGTGTCGGCAAGATTGTGGGGAGTGTAGTTGCTGCGATCGCGATCGGCACTGCAAATTACCTGATCGGTTCGGGAACCTTAGCATTAATGTTCGCTCCCGTCAAGCCTTTAGCCGACTTCTTCACATTTTTCGCCACAACCAGCATGGCAAAAGTAATGGTATTCGCCTTAATTATGGCTTTTCTGCAAGTGAAGCCGGGAGGGATTTTCCCGCAAAAAGGGCGGACGGTAGAAAATTAAAAATTACAACTGCGAGTGTACCGAAAAATGCAGAAAACACATCAAAAACCCTGGCTAAAAGAAGCGATAATTGTCAGCGCGATCGCCCTCACATTCATCTTACTCATCCCAGGAATACTCCCCGACGTTCGGCTCAATCAATTGGGGCGATTTTTAGCACTAGCAATTGCCGCCCTCGGCATAGACTTGATTTGGGGATACACGGGTTTGCTTAGTTTAGGGCATGGAGTGTTTTTTGCGATCGGCGGTTACGCTTTCGCCATGTACCTAAAATTGCAAATTCCCCCAACCGCCAGCAGTCAATTGCCAGAATTTATGAACCTCTACGGCGTTACCGAACTCCCCTGGTTTTGGCAACCATTTTATTCATTTCCTTTCTCAGCATTAGCAGTAGTTCTCATCCCCGCCATCTTGGGCGCACTTTTAGGTTATTTAGTCTTCCGCAATCGAATTCGAGGCGTTTACTTTTCAATTCTCACTCAAGCAGCAACCATTGTATTTTTCAACTTCTTTAACGGCCAGCAAAAACTGATTAACGGCACCAACGGACTCACCGACTTTAAAACCCTGTTCGGAGCCACAGTAAATGACCGAGATACTCAATATATTTTCTACATTCTCACCATACTCTTTCTAGCAGCAACTTACGCCCTCTGCAGATGGCTGACCAGCGGGCGTTTCGGCCGCCTGCTAGTAGCCATTCGCGACGACGAAGTGCGCCTGCGTTTCTCAGGTTACAATCCCACAGGCTACAAAGTTTTAGTCTTTGCTATTTCTGCCGGTTTAGCCGGGATTGCAGGCGCATTATTTACCGTACAAACCGGAATTATTTCACCAAAAGCAATGGATATTGCCTTTTCAATTGAAATGGTAATCTGGGTCGCAGTGGGAGGTCGCGCCACATTATCGGGAGCAATATTAGGAGCGCTGCTAGTCAACTTTGGCAAGAGTTTTTTGAGCGAACAATTTCCCGAAGTGTGGCTATTTTTCCAAGGCGCGCTATTTTTAATAGTAGTAACAGTCCTGCCCGACGGCATAGTCGGATGGCTGCAAGATCAAAGTTTCGACCAAATCCGCAGCTTGTTCAGAAAACCGAAGTACGTATCTACTTACCCCAGCCTGGAACAAGACCCCCAAGTGCAGCTCGAAAAAGAAGAACTTGAACATTGAGTGCCAAAATATCGTGTACTTTATAAGTAGGTGGAAATAAATTAATTTCACTTGCAAGAGACAAACAAAGCAATCACAATAGACTGGGGAAAAGCTGCGTTTCTATCGGAGGAGACGCAATATATATATCCACCTACTTAGATATCCCTAGCAAACAGCTTCGTTTTTTAACTTAAGGGGAAACATATGGCAGATATTATTGACTACAAAATCTACGGCGACGATTTGCAACTCATCGAGATTGAACTCGACCCCAAAGAAGGCGTCAGGGCTGAAGCTGGAACCATGACATACATGGAAGGCGACATCCAAATGCAAACATCCACAGGCGGGGGCTTATTTCAAGGTTTCAAACGGATGCTGACAGGAGCGGGTTTTTTCATTACCACCTTTGTCAACGCCGGAAATCGCAAGGCCCGCGTCGCTTTTGCCGCCCCCTATCCGGGTAAAGTAATTCCCCTCGATTTAGGCCAACTTGGCGGTAAATTTTTGTGTCAAAAAGACTCATTTCTCTGTGCGGCCAACGGGATTGAAATTGAGGTAGCTTTCACCAAGCGACTCGGTGCCGGTTTCTTTGGCGGAGAAGGTTTTATTCTGCAAAAATTGCAGGGTGACGGGCTAGCTTTTGTTCATGCGGGAGGAACAATAGTTGAGAAAAATTTGGGAGTTGGCGAAGTGTTGCGAGTAGACACCGGCTGTTTAGTAGCTTTTGCAGCGAGTGTAGATTACGATATTCAGTTTGTTGGCGGGTTTAAGAATGCTTTGTTTGGAGGTGAAGGCTTGTTTTTGGCAAAGATGACTGGGCCGGGAAAAGTATATGTGCAAAGTTTGCCACTCTCGAAGTTAGCTGAACGGATTTTAGCTGCTGCTCCACCTCCTATTTCGAGCAGTTCTAGCAGTTTTAGTTGAGAAGAAACTGCTAAAAAAAAGTATAAAGTATGGTGCTACGGCAGGGTATAAAATCTGCTAAACCAAGGAGAAATTTTCTCTCCGTACCTACAAAAGGTATCAGTTGTTATCCATTAGTGAGTTAATTGCTAATTATGAATGGCAAAGTATTAGAAATAGAAAACTTGACTGTTAGTTTTGATGGTTTTAAAGCCATTAACGGTTTAAATTTCAGCATGGATGCGGGCGAACTACGAGTTATTATTGGACCCAATGGTGCGGGCAAAACAACTTTTCTCGATTCGATTACCGGGAAAGTGCAGCCGACAGAGGGCCGGGTGTTATTTAAGGGACAGAATTTATGTAAGCTGTCCGAAGATAGGATTTCGCGCTTGGGAATTGGTCGCAAGTTTCAGACGCCGCGAGTTTACTTGAATTTAACGCCACGCGAAAATTTGGAATTGTCTTGCAGCCGCCATAAAAATGTTTTTTCGACTTTGTTCAAGCCTGCTTCTGCTGCTGAAAAACGCACGGTTTCCGGTTTGTTAGAAACAATTGGTTTAGTTGCTAAAGCTGATATTTCGGCGGGTTTGCTTTCTCACGGGGAAAAGCAATGGTTGGAAATAGGAATGTTGGTGGCTCAATCTCCTGATTTGTTGTTGGTAGATGAACCTGTGGCTGGTTTGACGGATGAGGAAACGATGTTAACTGGAGAGTTGCTGATTTCGTTGGCGGAAAGTCATTCGGTGTTGGTAATTGAACACGATATGGAGTTTGTGCGGCAAATTGCGCGGCAGGTTACGGTTTTGCATCAGGGTGCGGTTTTGTGTGAGGGAACTATGGATGAGGTGCAAAATGACGATCGGGTAATTGAGGTATATTTGGGAAAACCGGAGGAGTAAGAAGAAGGAAGTTCGGCAACGGATTGTGTAACGGATGTAACGGATGTAAGGGATATCAGGAAGAAGGAAGTTCGGCAACGGATTGTGTAACGGATGTAACGGATGTAACGGATGTAACGGATGTAAGGGATATCAGGAAGAAGGAAGAAGGAAGAAGTTATTTGTTAGTTGCTACTAATTTCAGGCACAATTACCAATTAAAAACTATGCTACAAGTCTCTAATTTGAATGTTTATTACGGCGAAAGTCACATTTTGCGCGATGTCGATTTAAGCGTCATGTCGGGGCAAATGGTTTGCTTGATCGGCCGCAACGGTGTGGGCAAAACTACTATGCTAAAAACGATTATGGGGTTGCTGCAACCGCGCAGTGGCACTATTGCTTTTGGGGGAGAATCTATTGCTTCTAAGTTGACTCACCAGCGGGCTAGATTAGGCATTGGTTATGTGCCTCAAGGGCGTGAAATTATTCCACGTTTGACGGTTAAAGAAAATTTATTGTTAGGTTTGGAAGCGAAACCAACCAAAATCAAAAATCCTGAAGTTCCTGATGAAATTTTTGATTTATTTCCTGTTTTGAAAACTATGCTCGATCGCCTGGGGGGTGATTTGAGCGGGGGACAGCAGCAGCAGTTAGCTATTGCTAGGGCTTTGATGGGTGAGCCGCAGTTGCTGGTTTTGGATGAACCTACGGAGGGGATTCAACCATCGATTATTTTAGATATTGAAGCTGCGGTGCGCCGTGTGGTTGCGACTAGGGGAATTGCTGTTTTGTTGGTGGAGCAACATTTGCATTTTGTGCGGCAAGCTGACTGGTATTATGCTATGCAAAAAGGCGGAATTGTGGCTTCTGGAAGCACTAGCGAGTTAAGTGATGAGGTGATTCAGAGGTTTTTGGCTGTTTGAATAGAATTGAAGGAAGGCACGATACGGATTTTGACGATGACAGCGATCGCCTCAAAGAGCAAGAAGGGCAAGCGTTTAGATTTGAAAAATGGCTTATTCGTCTGGGTTCGCTTGGTATTCTGCGATCGCAGTTTGGATTTCCTCGGCGGACACATTTGCTTGTTCTGATTTCGAGCTGGGGGGGTGACAAAGAGGTCTACGAGATAGACTGTATAAGGGTTGCGGCCCGCATACCTTGTTGATAAAAGCT